>JBIIVE010000035.1:0-19455 GCA_044339605.1 Acidimicrobiales bacterium | reverse complement strand
GGCCCATGCGTGTGGACGCAACATTCGAAGTTCACTTTTGCCGGATGGAAATTCGATCAGCACGAGCATGTCCATGTCGCGTGGACCGACCGAATCGATCTTTCGACCCGCAAGCCCGGTGGACTCGAAGCATTCGAAGCAATGGCGTTCGGCGGTCATCACTGGTGGGGTTTAGACGAACTCTTGGAATCCGATGTTCAAGTACTGCCGCGCCGCTTACGAGAATTCCTTCCCGACGTTGTGTCCGGGAACCTCCCTGCCGAACCACTCGACATCACCCATATCGATCCAGATATCTCGTTCTGAACATGTCACCAAACAAACGAGTCCTACTGCGCGGTTGCATGAAGCGCTGTCCTGTTTGCGGGCAGGGTCATCTCTTTCGCCGCTGGTTCACGATGCTCGAACGCTGCCCCAAGTGCGATCTGAAGTTTGAACGAATCGAAGGTCACTGGACTGGCGATCTCGGCATCAACACAATCGTGAGTTTCGGGGCACTTCTCATCGTGCTTCTTGTCGGGTTTCTTGCCTTCTGGCCGACACCGCCCATTGTTGTGATCATCATCGCTGCGATAGCTGCAGCAGGGCTACTTCCGCTGGCGTTCTTTCCTTTTTCGAAGACGATCTGGCTCGCACTCGACATCATGATGCGACCAATTGAACCGGGCGAAGTGCGCCCCGGCTTCGGACCGCAAGCGGACACCATCTAGCCTTCGGTTGATGCCGACTGAACCATCAACCACCGACTCCACACCCGTCGGAGACACGAAGGTCGATGTTCTCGTGGTCGGAGCAGGGCCATCAGGTTGTGCTGCTGCACTAACACTCTCCCGTGCAGGTCGCACCGTTGTCGTCATCGACAAAGCGGCATTTCCGCGCGACAAAATCTGTGGCGACGGCCTCACCACCTCGGCGCTACGCGAACTCGATGCTCTTGGTCTCGACCCAAAGACTGTGCCCTCGTGGGTCAGCGTTGACGATGTCGTCGTCCGATCCCCCAGCGGTCGCGAAGTTGTCTTCCCGATGCCACGAGACAACGGAACCTACGCGGCGGCGAGCCGGCGACAAGACCTTGACCTCGCGCTCGTCCAACTTGCTCGATCTGAAGGCATCGAGATCCGCGAGAACGTCGCTCTTTCCTCGATGACACAAAGCGATTCCTCAGCAACAGTTCGTACTGATGCTGGCGACACCATTACGGCCTCGTACGTCATTGCCGCCGACGGGATGTGGTCGCCAACACGCAAGGCACTCGGCATCGCACAACCCGGCTACCGCGGCGAATGGCACGCGTTTCGTCAGTACTTCAAAAACGTTTCACCGCGCGCTTCGAGCGAACTCATCGTTTGGTTCGAACCTGATCTTCTCCCCGGATACGCGTGGTCGTTCCCCCTTGCCGACGGAACCGCGAACATCGGCTTTGGCATTCTGCGCGACGACAGTTCGTACAAAGTCAGCGATATGGGGCCACTTTGGCGCGAACTTCTCGCCCGACCCCATGTGCGTGAGTTCCTCGGCCCCGATGCCGAACCGGAAAGTCCGCACCGGGCATGGCCCATCCCGGCTCGAGTCGATCGCATCGCCCTTTCTTGCGAGCGCACCCTCTTTGTTGGCGACGCGGCCGCGGCAACCGATCCAATGACAGGTGAAGGAATCGGCCAAGCGCTCCTCACCGGCCGATGGGCCGCCGAAGCAATCATCTCCAATCCCACAAACGTGGCTGCGTGCGCTTCGGCCTATGAACACTCGGTCGAGACGGAACTCTCCGTTGACCATCGCTTCGCTGAACGCCTCATGACCGTCCTCCGGCGGCCGCGCGGCGCCCGGGGCGCCGGTCGCATCGCCGGGATGAACGGTTGGACACGTCGCAATTTTGGCCGATGGCTGTTTGAGGATTACCCACGCGGTCTTTTACTGACACCTCGACGCTGGCATAGGGGCATGCTCACCGGCCCGGGGGCGTACCGTGGCAGTCATGCAAACTCGGCTGACTGACCTTCTCGAAATCGAACACCCAGTGATGCTCGCGGGCATGGGGGGCGTGAGCTATCACGAACTTGTTGCCGCTGTAAGTGAGGCAGGCGGGTTCGGATGCATGGGGGCGTCAACGATGAACATCGATCGCATGGTCGAACAAATGCAACTTGTTCGCGCCGCGACAGACAAACCTTTCGGCGTTGATCTTCTTACCGCTGCGCCGGGCGATATGCCGGCACAGGTGCAAGCCATCATCGACAATGGCGGCCGCGTGTTTGTTGCCGGACTCGGCGTTCCGCGTGATGTCGTCAACCTCTGCCACGACAACAACGTTCTCGTCGCGAGCATGTGCGGAAAGGTTCGACACGCAGTCGCCGCAGTCGCCGCCGGTTGTGACCTCGTCATCGCCCAGGGAACCGAAGCTGGCGGACATACAGGCACGATCGCCACGATGGCGCTTGTGCCCCAAATCGTCGACGTTGTCGAGGACAAAGTTCCAGTTGTCGCTGCTGGCGGATTGTTCGACGGTCGTGGTCTCGCTGCTGCGCTCAGCCTTGGCGCTGAGGGCGTTTGGATGGGAACGCGTTTCATTGCCACACCCGAAGCATGGGGAACTCCCGGGTACAAAGAGAAACTTCTTTCGATGGCCGAAGACGACACCGTCGTGTCAAAGGGTTTCACCGGAAAGACCTGCCGAGTCGCTCGTAACGACTACACGCAGTATTGGGAAGAACATGCGAACGACATCGAGCCCTTCCCGGCACAGTTCATTCGTTCCATCAACGATGGCGCCAATCACCTTGGCGCAGGACCCAACACAGAGGTCGACCCTTCCCGCGAGTTCTGGCCAGCCGGTCAGGGCGTTGGCGCAATCAACGAACTCGTACCGGCAGGCGACCTCGTTCGGTCGATTGTGGCCGAAGCTGAAGCGGTCATCGACCGCATCGGCGCACTGCGCTGAAACTCACGACACCCAGGTCTTGAGCTTTTCAATTGTTGCTGTTGGGTTTCCACCAACAGGGATGATGTTCAGCACGTTCACGCCAGAAGCGGCGTAGGCCTCGATGCGCTCGCGCACGAATCCTTCAGGACCGCAAAGGTTTGTGAGTTTCAGGAACTCTGACGGAACGAGTGCAGCTGCTTCATCCTTTTTGCCCTCGAGATAGAGGTCCTGGATCTTGGTGGCTTCTTCTTCGTATCCGTAACGGCACATGAGATCGTTGTAGAAGTTGCGACCCTTGGCCCCCATGCCCCCGACGTAGAGCGCAACCATCGGGCGCGCCATTTCTGCCACCTCGGACATGTCGTCACCGATAGCGACAAGGCCGCCAGCACAAATCTCGAGAGGTCCAAGATTTGGATCGCGCTTTGCTGCACCGGCGGCAAGATCGGCGCCCCAAACATCTTGGGCACGCTCAGGCATGTAGAAAATTGGCAGCCAACCGTCTGCGATCTCGGCAGTCATCGCAACGTTCTTCGGACCAAGCGATGCAATCCATACGGGAATATTTTCCCGAATCGGCTTGGCAATCATCTTGAGTGGCTTACCGAGACCAGTTCCCTGATCAGCAGGCAACGGCAACTTGTAGTACTTGCCGTTGTAAGTAACTCGTTCGCGCTTCCACACAAGTCGGCAGATGTCGATGATCTCGCGCGTGCGGCCAAGTGGTGCGTCGTACTTCACGCCATGGAAGCCTTCGATGACCTGCGGGCCCGAAGCGCCGAGACCAAGAATGAACCGGCCGTCGGTCAGTGTGTCCATGCTGGCTGCTGTCATCGCCATAAGTGTTGGCGTGCGCGTGTAAATCGGAAGAATTCCCGCACCGATCGTGATCGATTCGGTTTTGGCGGCCAGATAACCCATGAAGGTCGGAGCATCGAAGCCATAGGCCTCGGCAACCCACGCGATATCGAGTCCGGCTTTTTCGAACTCGGCGACCTTCGCTGCGGATTCAGCAAAGCCACCCGCGTAGTCGATCTGCATACCGAACTTCATGGTGACTCCCCTTCAGTGCCGCGATGCGACGTTGGAATGTGATCAGTGCGAAGCGGGACCAGTTGCAAGATTGGCCAGGGCCTCAGCACGAGCTACTTCACGAGCTGCGGCCCGTTCGATCTCGAGCGCTTCTTGGTCACGAACAGATTGTTCAGCGAGCCATACCTTGCGATCAATGATTTGCGCGCCATCGACGTTGGCCATTTCTACGCCGTTGTCGAAAGCCACGTGGTAGCGGATCCAGGTAACGCCCGAAACGAACCACACCTTGCCGAAGGTGCCGACCGGAACGCCGGGTAGTTCGACGACGGCGGCGATCTTCTGTCGACGGCGGAACATCTTCTCGGTGCTGATCTTCGGGGCCATACCGGCCACGCTACCGAACAGTCGGCCCTTGCGACGACTGCCGGGCTTATCCCTCCTTTGACGGAGTCGCCCCCGAGCCAATGTGGTCCCCCACCAGTCGCTCTGAGTACGATTCGGCGGTTCGAACAACACAGTCCGCGCTCATGCCGCGGAGAGGATGGACTCAATGACTGACATCGGCTTCGACGGCCAGGTAGCGATCATCACCGGCGCCGGCGGTGGCCTTGGCCGCCAGCACGCACTTGAACTTGCTCGGCGCGGGGCCCGAATTGTCGTCAATGATCTCGGCGGCTCGGTCAGCGGCGACGGCGGTGGGGTCGGCCCGGCGCAGTCAGTCGTGCAGGAAATTCTCGACCTCGGCGGCGAAGCTGTCGCCGATTCCAACTCGGTCGCAACTGCCGAAGGCGGCAAGGCCATCGTCAAGACCGCAGTCGACGCGTTCGGCACTGTCGACATCGTTGTGAACAACGCAGGCATCCTGCGCGACAAGTCCTTCCACAATCTCGATCAGCAAATGATCGAGTCAGTCATCCAGGTGCACCTACTCGGAGCGTTCTATGTCACGCAGCCGGCGTTCCAAATCATGCGCGAAAAGGGCTACGGCCGAATCGTCTCGACCTCGTCGAACTCAGGCATTCTCGGCAACTTCGGTCAGGCCAACTACGGCGCCGCAAAGATGGGTCTTGTTGGCCTCACGCGCGTACTCGCCATCGAAGGTCGCAAGTTCAACGTGAAGGCCAATGCCGTTGCTCCGGTTGCTGCAACCCGCATGACCGAGGGTTTGTTCGACGGTCTCATGGACGCAATGGACCCAGCACTTGTAAGCCCACTGGTCGCCTATCTCTCGTCATCGGCTTGCGACGTAAGCGGCGAGGTCTACTCCGCCGCCGGCGGCGTAATCTCCCGTTTCTTTATCGGCCTCACCCCGGGCTATTTCAACCCGAACCTCACAGCCGAAGACATCGCTGCAAACTGGGACACCATCCGCAACGAAGACGGTTACATCGTTCCCGATGACAACAACGGCGAACTCTCGAAGATTCTCCACACTCTCAAGGGCAACGCCTGAGCGCTTGGCGTTCTTAGTTGTCGAGGTCGTCGTCGAACTCTTCGTCTGACGCGATCATCACTGGTGCACCGTGGTGGGCCACCATTCGCCATTGGCCGTCGTGCGCCCGTTCAAAGACATTGAGCGCGTTCACTGTCGCGCTCGCACCGATCGTTAAGAGGTTTTCGTCGCACGACACCCATGCGACATCACCGTTTACCGAGACATGTTCATCGGTCACGATGAACTGGATGTGCTGGGGCCCATCGAACATTGCCGCCCAGCTCGAGGCGATCGACGCCCAACCACGCAGCGCCGTCCATCCTGGGTGAACACACACTGCATGATCCTCATGAACCCAAAGATCAGACATCGCATTGAAATCTGAGGTTTCGAACGCGTCGTAGAACGCGCGATTCACTTCAAGCACTGCAGCATCGATCGGATCACGCGCTTCATCGCCGGACCACTGGTCATCGCCAGTTGCAGAAAAATCGGAGGAATTCGGCGCCATCTTCCACACCGTAGAGGCAGGATGGAGGCATGCGAATTCCCTCCACCGATGGCGTCGAACTCAAGGTCCACGATCTCGGTGGCGAGGGGCCCCCACTCCTCTTTGCCCATGCAACCGGATTCCACGGCCGTGTTTGGGAACCGCTCGCCGCGCACCTCTCTGGTTTCCACCAGTGGTCGATCGATATGCGTGCACATGGCGATTCCAATGCGCCAGATGATCGGCCTCTTGAGTGGTACGGATTTGCCGACGATGTGCTGTCTGTTATCGATGCCCTTGGTCTCGAAAAGCCGTTCGGGGTTGGACATTCCAAAGGCGCTGCCTCGCTCCTTCTCGCCGAACAGTCCCGCCCGGGAACATTTCGCGCGCTGTACCTCTTCGAGCCCGTTGTGGTTCCGACCGATTTTGTGACTGAGCACAATCCCGACAACCCACTTTCGAACGGCGCCCGCCGACGTCGAGACACCTTCGCCTCGTTTGACGAGGCATTCGACAATTACGCATCGAAACCGCCGTTCAACACGTTGCATCCCGACGTCCTGCGTGTGTATGTCGATCATGGCTTTACCAAAAACACCGATGGCACTGTTTCGTTGAAGTGCCTCCCCGAAAACGAGGCCGAGGTTTACGCCCACGGAATGTCACACCACGCCTTTGCTGCATTGCACGAGGTTTCCTGCCCGGTCACCATCGCTATGGGAGTCGAGAACGCGGTTCCTGCCGTCTTTGGGCGAAAGATCGCCGAAGCATTGCCCTACGGAACCGTTGCCTCCTTCCCCGAACTTGCTCACTTCGGGCCGCTCGAGGACCCCAGAACCATCGCATCGTCGATTCTCGATTCTTTTTCGATGGCGCCCTGATACTCATCGCGGCAACTGTCGCTGGCTCTGCGTAGCCTGCCGAACATGGCATTGGAACTCCCCACGTCGCTTTCGCCGTCAAAGGTGTCGTCGTTCACTGATTGCGCGTTGGCATTTCGCTTCTCGGCAATCGACAAAATTCCGCAGCCGCCAACCGTTGCCACCGTCAAGGGAACACTCGTGCACTCGGCGCTCGAGCGTCTCCTTGCGCTCGATCCCGCCGATCGAACAATCGATGCTGCGGTGGCGTGCCTTGCCGATGCGTCAACCGAACTCGATACCGATCCCGAGTGGGCAGAACTCGCGCTCAACCCCGACGAACAAGTGACCTTCTTCCGCGATGCCGACATACTCGTGCACAAATACTTCGAGGTTGAAGATCCAACCGCCATCGAACCGATTGGTCTCGAGCTTCATGTCGAACATCAGCTCCCCGTAAAGAGCGGTTCGAGCGTCACGTTGCGCGGCATCATCGATCGGCTCGAACGCGATGTAAATGGTCAACTCGTCGTCAGCGACTACAAGACCGGCAAAGCGCCCGCCGAGGCCTACCAACAGTCGCGCCTCACCGGCGTGCACATTTATGCCTACCTCTGCGAACAGATCTACGGCGAGCGACCCAGCAAGGTGCAATTGATTTATCTCGGCGGCACACCAACAATCGTTGAAACAACCCCGACCGAACAATCAACACGCCAAATCGAACGCAAAGTAACTTCAATCTGGTCAGCGATCGAAACGGCGTGCGAGCGCGACGACTTTCGACCAAAGAAGTCGAAACTTTGCTCGTGGTGCTCCTATCAGCAGTGGTGTCCGGAATTCGGTGGAAACCCCGACGACGCCCGGAAAGCCTTTGAGGGAGTGGAACGACCCGCTCGCCCCACTGGTTTCAGTCAGGCCTGAACGAGAGGCTTCGCTCCTCCCCTAGCATTGCCACCCGTGAAGAGCCCCGACGAGACCGAATCGCTGCCACCCGAGAACTTCATCGACGCCGCCGTCGAAAAGTTGGCAGCCGACCACCCGGATCTCCCTCTTCCTCACCACGACCACGAACCGCCTCATCAGTTGAGCGCTGTCGATCGCTTCGACCACAAGGTCGACGAATTCTTCGATCGTTTTCGCGGCACCGAACCCACCGACCGAATCATTTATGCGCTGACCGAACTCGGCGACTTCGGACTCATCTGGGTACTTCTCGCATTTGTTCGTGGCCTCAAGTCCGAAGAAGACGCCCGTGCCGCCTGGCGCCTCACAGCGATCCTGGCCGCCGAGTCCGTCATCATCAACGGCATCGTCAAGACGCAGTTCAAGCGTGAGCGTCCGGTCATCCAAGAACCTCGTCCCCACCGCCTTCGCATTCCTCTTTCCACGAGCTTCCCAAGCGGACACTCCAGCACCGCGATGGTTGCCGGGGTTCTGTTGGCCCAGAAATCATCGACCCCAACAAAGGTCGCGATCTTCGGCCTCGGGGGACTCGTCGCCGTGAGCCGCATCCACGTGCGCATTCATCACGCGTCCGATGTGGCCGGCGGGCTTGCCGTCGGGCTCGGACTCGGCGTCATTGCCCGAGCTGTCTTCCCGTTGTACCGCCGTCGCCGATAAGTGCGCAGTCACTCTCCTTCCTCTTCCAGCAAACGAAACGGTTAGCCATCACCATGACTCTTGAGTTCGCCATCACTTGGGACTACCGGTGCCCCTTCGCCCGCATCGTTCATGCTCATGTCGTCGACGGCATCGTCGATGGCGCCGACTGGAACGTCCGATTCGTGCCGTTCTCTCTGGGCCAGGTGCACATCGAAGATGGCGAGGCACCTATCTGGGAGCACCCCGAAGACGACACCGGTCTGCTCGCCCTCCAGGCCGCAGTTGTTGTGCGCGATAGCGACCCAGAACGCTTTCCGCTCCTGCATCGAGCGCTGTTCGAGGCTCGTCACGCAGAAGGCGCGCAACTTCGCGACGAAGCCGTTCTCCGCACCATTTTCGAGGCGAACGGTTTCGACCCCGACCCGGTCTTCGCCGAGGTCGCTACCGGCGCACCACTCACCACCATCCGCGACGAGCACACCGCTGCCGCCCGCGACCTCGACGTATGGGGCGTCCCCACCTTCATGACCGCCGAGCACGCGGCATTCGTTCGCCTCATGGAACTTCCCGTCGATGCCGCCGACGCCCGTCAATCAGTCGAACGCATCGTCGAAATGCTGGCCGGTTGGCCGTCGCTGAACGAGTTCAAGCACACCAGCCTCGATCGCTGACGCTCCGAGCGCCGGCGGACCTTCGATCAACGCCTGCCTTTCAACCAACGTCTGCCACTCAACCAACGTCTGGCTCTGCGCGACGATGCGCGACCCAAAGGCCGCGCATCGTGGGACAACTTTGTGGCGAGTCGACCGAGCACGGGGCTCGGTGACGCTCAGCTCTGAATGAGAACAGCGGCCTCGGAGGCAACCAATGATCGGATGTCGAGCAGGAGATCGGCGACCTCGTTGGTGCTAACCAACTCGCGGTGGAGCATTTCGCCCAGTGCACGATCGATGATCGAAAGCGCCTCGGTGAGTGCGTCCATCTCTCGGGTTTCAGTCATGTGTTTCTCCTGTCGTAGCCGGCGGTTGAGATTCACTTGCCTCGGAGGGTTCCGAAGGTTGCGGTAGTTCACTTGCCACTGCGGTTACTAACGCATCGTAGAGCCCATTGCGTGCAATGCGTGGGTCATATTCGAAGATTTACGCGAAGGAGTTCACCCTCGTTGACAGAAGTCACCCGTTCGGCACTGTCATCGGCCCGCACTAGCGTCATCGGCCATGAGCGCTGCTCCATCCCACCCACTGGGACTCACCTTCGCCAGCTTCGCCGGGCTCGGCCCCGCCGCCGGGTTCACTGCCGCCGATTGGGCTGTCGATGCCGGCTACAGCTCGTTCTGGGTTGCCGAAACCACTGGCCTCGAGGCGTTCTCCACCTTGGCCGCTGTCGGCGCCGCTCAACCCACTCTGAGCCTCGGCACAGGCGTACTCGCCACTCAGCTCCGAACTCCCGGCGTTACTGCCATGGGCGCGGCCACGCTCCAGGCGCTGCATCCCGACCAAGACGTTCTTCTCGGCATCGGCATTTCCTCCCCCGCCGTTGTCAGTCGCTGGCATGGCGCCGAGTACGGCGATCGCCCACTCGCTCAAATGCGCGAAGAACTCACGCTCCTCCGGCTCTGCCTCAGCGGCGAAAAGGTCGACTTCGCTGGCGACTTTCACACCGTGAAGGGTTTCCGCCTCGGGGTGCGTCTTGACGAGAAACGCCCAAAGATCATCCTTGCCGCACTTAATCCACGCATGCTGAAACTCGCGGGCGAACTCGCCGACGGCGTGCTGCTCAATTACCTGCCCGCTTCGCATGTTGCGTGGTCCGTCGAGCAAGTGCGCTCCGGCGGCGACGCAACGGTGTACGGCTACGTACACGTCGGCGTCACCGACCCCGAGCCCCACCGCGATCTGGCTCGCAAAGATTTGTTTTCCTACATCGTTGTCGATTCCTATGCCGACAATTTCATCCGCGCCGGTTTCGCCGACGAAGTCGCACAGGTCCGCGAGTGTCACGCCGCGGGCAATCGCGACGCTGCCCTTGCTGCCGTCTCCGATCGCATGGTCGACGCCATCGACGTGCTCGGCGACGGCGCTCATGTCCATGCAACCGTGCAGTCCTATGTCGATGCCGGCGTCGATGTTCCTGTCGTGATGCCCATGCCCTGGGGTTCCGACCGCATGGGCGTCATCGCCGACACCATCAACGCCGCCGCAGGCCGGTTCTAACCATGCCCCCTGTTCGCCGCCCCAAGGGCAAGAAGGCCGAAGCCGCCGACCCATTCCCCGCCGACGGCCTAAGCGAGATCGGTCTTATGCCTGGCACCGCAGTTCGATTCCGCCGACGCGACACCGAGCGCTGGAAAGACGGCACTGTTACGCGCCGCGAAGCCGACGGCAGTCTTGGCGTGTGCGATTCCAAAGGCGCAATGCGAGCCATGCCCCTCGACGCCGTCGAGGTCAAAGACCGCGGCCCGCGTGGCGGCGTCATGTGGGTGCCGCTCACCGAATGGGCCGATCGCACCGAACAACTCAAACTCCTGTAGGCCGTTATCGCGGCGTGAGTTGTCGCACTGCCTCTTCAGGATCGACACCAGCCATGCCCAAGACCGCAAGCGCGGGCGTGGTGACGCCGTTGTCGATGTAACGCTGGATATGAGCGCGACATTGTTCGTAGGAACCGTGCACGATGAGTTGATCGACGACCTCATCGGGAATAGCCGCAAGAGCAGCGGCTCGGTCGCCCGCTTTCCATGCGTCCCACATTCCTTGCAATTGCGGACCACGACCTAGCCATTCGTGGAACGCGGCATAGACCGGAACGTTCAGATACGCAGCAATTGCGAACTTCGCTTGCGCGCGCACCGTTTCGGTGTCTTCAGAAGGAACGACAAAGATGCGAGCGACGATTTCTTTGTCCTCGCCATGGGCCTTGACGATCGGTGCAACACGAGCAACATCGTCGGCCGATAACCAGTTAATGATCGCGCCATCACCTTCGCGACCAGCCAGGTTCAACATTCCTTCGCGAAGTGCGGCGATGAGAATCGGCACACGTTGCTCGGGAACTGCGCTGAGTTTGAAACCGCGAATTGAAAACGTGTCGTAGGACTCGGTGACTTTTTCGCCAGTGAACGCAGCACGAATGAAGCGCACGGTGTCGCGAACCCGCTTGTAGGGCTCGTCGAAGGCAATGCCATTCCAGCGACCAACGATGACATCGGATGACGTTCCGAGGCCCAGTACGAACCGGCCGGGCGCAGCTTGAGCCATCGCCAACGCACTTTGAGCGATCACTGCAGGACCACGAGTGAAGACCGGAACGATGGCCGTACCAAGGCGCAATGAGGGCGCCCATTGCGAGGTGAGCACCAGTGGCGTGAACGCATCGGTGCCGTCGGTTTCGGCCGACCACGCGTCGGTGTACCCAAGGTCGGCCAGTTCAGCGATGCGGTCACGTTGCGCGTGCAACGGAACTCGATCAAACGGAAGAGTGATGCCGTATCCGCGATATGGCTCCATCAGGGCCCCTTCCAAGGGCGGATCATCGCTGACTGACTTGCCGTTGCCATGAGGGTTCCGTCTTCGGCCCACAGATAGATGTGTCCGTGACCAAACCCGCGCGCCACTGCCTCGATACGAACATCGGCAAGCACCCACTTGGTAGGCACGATGTTCATCACACGAATGGTGTTGTCGAGACTATTGGAGTTGATTTCCGACGTAATGGCCATGCCGAGACCCATCGGAACGAAATCACCCAGCACCGCGAGTGACGCGGCAGAAGCTTCGAGGATCTCGGGCATGCGAACCCAAAACGCGGTGCGCCCGGTGCCGGGCTCAGCGATGGCCATGCGCATGTCGAGACGACTGGCGATGGAGTTCCCTGGGTCGAACCGAAGCTCACGCGGAGGACAATCGGCCGGACCTGGAACTTCTGGGGCAGTGATCCACTGCCCTTCCTCGGCCATATCTCGACTTCCGAGCGACGCGTTGACAATGAAAATCGTGGTGTCATCGACCTGACCAGTGACCCGGGCCTGAGTGGTAGTGCGACCAGAAGCATCGATCCGAATGTCGAGATCGACCACTGAAGGCGGCTTTGTGTAGTTGATGTACTGCGCACAGGCCCACACCACAGGGCGCTCGGTGACCCGTTCAAGAGCATCGATCGCCGCGCCAAGGCCGCATCCGCCGAAGAGAGTCCCCAGACCGCTGCAAATGCCCTCGGTGACGGGCAGATACCAGCGCATCGGGTTGTGCGTGGGCTGGAGTCCCAGCCATTCCTTTGCATCCACCGCAGGCAGCGTAGATGGCCCGCGGTTCTTTACCTCCACTGTCACACCCCTTCGGCACACTGACTCTCATGAAGAAGCGACCCACACTCCACAGCACCGGTGTTCATCGCCTCCCCGAGGGGCCTGCCGCTTGGCAGATCGATGACGCCACCCGCCAACTCGCCCTCGCCGGCATTGCCCAGGCCCGTGCTGCGCTCGCCGCAGCCCTGGCCTCCCACAGCCCCGAGCCAGCAACCCTCGAGCTCCACGAGCACGCAGAAGCGGCCTAACGCAACCACGTCTGTGGCCTCACTCTGCGCGTCGGGGCCTAGGATCCCCCCATGCGTGAAGTCGTGATTGTTGATGCCGTCCGTACTCCTGTTGGTCGTCGCAATGGGGCATTGTCCTCAATGCATTCCGCCGACCTTCTTGCCGTGCCATTCAAGGCACTGTTCGACCGAACCGGCATGGACCCAGCCCAGGTTGGTCAGGTCGTCGGCGGTTGCGTGAGCCAAATCGGCCAGCAAGCGTTCAACATCACCCGCACCGCCTGGCTCACCGCCGGTCTCCCACTCGAGGTCGCCGCAACAACGGTCGACACCCAGTGCGGTTCGAGCCAACAGGCTGTCGACATCGCCTACGCACTCATCGCCGCTGGCGTTATCGACAGTGCCGTTGCTGGCGGCGTCGAAGTCATGAGCAAGGTTCCGATCGGCTCGAACGTGGCCAAGGGTCTGGACATGGGTTCACCGATTCCAAAGTCGTACTTCCCGCAGTACGAGTACACCTCACAGTTCGATGGCGCTGAGCGCATCGCCAAGAAGTGGAACATCACCCGCGAAGACACCGACGCACTTGGCTTGTCATCACAAGAGCGCGGCGCACGGGCATGGGCTGAAGATCGCTTCGCAACACAGATCGTTCCGGTCGACGCACCAGACCTTGGTGAAGACGGCAAACCCTCTGGCACAACGCACCACGTTGCTCGCGACGAAGGTCTTCGCGACACCACCGCCGAAAGTCTTTCCGGCCTCAAACCCGTATTCGGCGAAGACGGTGTGCACACCGCTGGCAACGCGTCACAGATTTCCGACGGGGCCGGCGCTGTCCTTCTCATGACACCCGAAAAGGCCAAGGAACTTGGCCTCACCCCCCTCGCTCGCATCGTCGACACCTGTCTCGTTGGCGTCGATCCGATTCTGATGCTTACCGGCCCCATCGATGCCACGCAGCATCTTCTTGAGCGCAACAACTTGTCGGTCGACGACATCGATCTCTTCGAAATCAACGAAGCGTTTGCATCAGTCGTTCTGGCCTGGGCCCGCGAACTCGATGGCGACCTCGAGCGCGTCAACCCCAATGGCGGGGCCATTGCACTTGGGCACCCGCTCGGCGGCACCGGCTCCATCCTCATCACCAAAGCCGTGCACGAATTGCAGCGCACTGGCGGCAAGCGTGCAATCGTCACGATGTGCTGTGGTGGCGGTCTTGGCACCGGCACACTTATCGAACGAATCTGACCCACAGGCCGAACCTTCGGCCGCAAGTCATAGGAATCAATTCCTCACGAAGAGCCTCGGCATGACGCCGGGGCTCTTCCGCGTCATGCATCCACCTTCTATGGTCGCGACATCGCTGCGTGTGCTGCCAATACAACCTCACCTCCGAGGCAAACATGGCAACAACGACACGAACAGTCCACCGCGCACAACGAGCTCAATCGAAGCTCGAACAACACAATGCCCATCGCCGCCGATCAGCTCGCGTCATTGCCCTCATCGGGCTATTGGGTGCGGTGTTGTTCGTCGGGTCACTGTCGCTCTTTGTTCTCATCCTCAACACCGTTGCCCGAAACAGTTCGACGCCGTATGCAGCCGAGCCCACTGTCATTGAAACCATCGATGGAGACACCATCGACGTACGTATCGGGTACAAGCGTCAACGCATCCGACTACTCGGCATCGATACCCCAGAAACCAAAGACCCACGAAAACCGGTGCAATGTTTTGGCCGCGAGGCCAGCAAACGCACCGACGAGCTACTGCCCCCTGGAACCATCGTCCGACTCGAACACGACATCGAAAAACACGATGCGTATAACCGCCTCTTGGCCTATGTCTGGCGGGCCTCCGATGGGCTCTTCGTCAATCTCGACCTCGTCGCCGGCGGCTACGCCGACATCCTTTCCATCGCACCAAACACCGCCCATGCAGATGAGCTCCGAGCAGCCATGACTGCGGCCAAGGCCACCCCGGTCGGGCTTTGGGCCACCTGCGGAGGACCGGACAAACCTGCCTCATGAGGACCAACGCCGTCTCGGGCGATACCGTGAAGCGGTGACCACCCTCGCCGAACGTTTGGGCTATGCCGCCGATGCCAAATTGGTCATCATCAACAGCGACGACCTCGGCCTTTGTCATGCCGCCAATACCGGCACCTACGAGTCGCTCCGACAAGGTGTCTGCACCAGCGCAACGCTGATGGTGCCTTGCGCATGGGCTCGCGAAGCAGCATCGGACTTCCGTGGCGAAGACATCGGCGTGCACCTCACACTCAATGCGGAATTCGAACGTTACCGATGGGGACCAATCACCCACGCGCCATCGTTGCTCGATGGCGACGGCGGATTCCCCCGAACCGTTGCCGACCTCTGGGACCATGCCGACCTCGACGAGGTTCGCCGCGAATGTCGCGCGCAAATTGAACGAGCCATCCTTTGGGGATTCGACGTCAGCCACCTCGACTCACATATGGGCGCTCTCCAGCTTCGTCCCGAATTTTTCGACGTCTACCTTGACCTCGCGGTTGAGTTCGCATTGCCGCTTCGACTTTCAGGCGCTTCAACAGAACGAAGCATCGGCTTTCCCTTCCGTCGCCTCGCCGCCGAAGAAGGGATCATCTCCCCTGACCACTTCCTGTACGTCGGTGGCGTTGGGAGTCGACGGGTCATCGAGAAGGCAGTATTTGAACTGCGGCCTGGCGTCACCGAGATGTATGTCCATCCCGCTACCGATACGCCCGAACTCCGCGCCATCGGTACCGATTGGGCCTCACGAGTCGATGACCTGCACCTCGTCTGTCACGACTCGCGACTTCGTACGATGCTTGATCGTTCAGGAGCTGTGCTCATCGGATATCGCGAACTTCGCGAGCTCCAGCGCGCAGGCTGACCACGAGTTCTAGAGCTTCTTCGACATTCGCTGATAGCGCGTTGAGGCAACTGCGCCAGTCGATTCAATAAACGACCGAGCCGCTTCGTCAGGCAGATCAGCAACAATGACCCGATCGAACTCAGCGATCATCAAGTCGCGACAGATTTGCCCAAGTAATGCTTTACCAACACCGCGACGGCGTGCCGACTCATCGACAATCAGCGGACCAGTCCAACCAGCTCGTGTAATCGAATGGCAGCCGATTCCAACGACGACGGGGTCCGCGTCGCCCCGTAACGCCACATGACAGGTGCCGTGTTCAAGCGCACGAGCAATTTCATCGGCGCTCCGAGGCCAACCCGACGTGGCCGCGAGTAGCACCCGCGTGACATCTTCGTCATGCACTGCACGACGAATGGTGATGCCCGCTGGCGGTTCCGCCCGAAACGATGTCGCGACGTCGTAGGACTGCCAGAACTCATGCGTTTCGTAGCCGCGCCCCGAACACAATGCTGCGATTGACGACTCGACGGGAACTCCCGGCCACAACGAGAACGAAAGCTCTCCACCGACATGGATGCGCAGTGCCCCTCGTTCGGTCGCCCATTGCTCGGCGTGATCAAGCAAGTCAGTGCCACGCCCTGTGCGTTGAACACGAGGGCCGACTGCAATCAGACGAATCGACGCGATGAGATCGCCATCCACATCGCGATCAACGCCTACGGCAATCACAGATTCACCGTCGGGGGTCGCCATCACGATCCCTGAACGTTCGTGGCAGGCCGTGAGGAGTTCGTCAGGAGTCAGATCTTCATCCGCAGCAGCGCGCAACATCAGATCGACAAGATCGTCGACCCGATCAGCACCCCAAGGCTCGAGTTCCATCACGCCGCTGGAGCCGCTACATCGTCTGGAGCATTGGGACGACGGCGCGACGAGAAGATGGCTGCCATCAGGCCCCCAACTAGGGCAACGGCCGCGAGCGCACAGGCGACGAGTAATGCGCGGTCGAGTCCCGAAAGCACTTCATCGACAATGACACCAGCCGAGGCAACGCCAAGCACACCGCCTGAGATCTCCTCAATCGCACGATCTCGGCCAGTTGATGTGATGAGAGCGATAACTCCTGCTCCAACGAAGACACCAACCGCTCCTGCCATCACTGCAAACCAACGGCGCCGAGCGACAAGCAGCCCACCCATTGCAGCGATCACTGCAACCGCTGGAAACACGATCGAACCAAGACGAAGTATCCGCACCCAAGTTTGGATTTTTTCGAGACCCGGAGCGTCAACCAGCGGAACATTTAGGTCGATCGATGCAAGATTGAGGTTGTCAAGAATGTCAATACCTCGTTGATCAAGCTGCTTGTCGATTTCTCCAAGCGAGGATCCAAGGTCGAGCGACAATCCTTCGGGATCAATAGTCACAAATCGACCGCTTCCATCGACAGCGCGCACGAACTCATTATGCGTGGCCCGAACCGCCGATTCCCAGACGCGCACAAATGCATCGGTCTTCACGACCTGCACGGTGGCGACGGTGATGAGATCAGTCACCCCTTCAGTCACGGTGCCCGAAAATGAACTGAGGGGACCAGGGAGCACTCCACCAACAAGGTCATCGATGCCCACGGAGGTAACGATCTGCGTGGCGATTGCGCGAGCAACATCATCTTGAACCTTTGGGTTGTTCACGATTGCTTTACTCGTTGCGACCCACGTGTCTTCATCAAGAATCGCTCGTTGCGTCCAGAACGACGCCATTCCGAATATTGCAGAGAGGCCAGCAAAGAACAACAAAACGATGCCGATGATCATTCGAGCGCGACGGGGTCGTTCCTGAACCCTCGCTGCAGAAGGACTCGTCGTGCGCGATGTTTCAGCGATTTCCGAACGTGAAGAGACAACAGATGCCGGTTCGGTCGGGGGTTGTGCCGGAGGCTGAGTGGGTGGGGAATCAGGCCATGACATCTAGTGAATCCCTGCGAATAAGTCGGTCTCGGGTAACTGGGTCTCTACTCGGGAATGGGCGAGGATGTAGTCCTCGAAGGGATGAACCGAACGAGCGATCTCGCGAGGAAGCCCAAACCAAAACGCAGATTCAGGATCAACTTGGGTCGCATGCGCCAGCAACGCCTCAAGCCGAACATCGAACCACGGGCCGATGTCAATTGATGTCGTTACACGTTCGTCTTGGTTCGGTCTCGTAAACCAGTCTTCGGAGAACGGAGACTCGAGACCAAGTTCCACGAACTTGTTGTGAGTTGCCTCGACTCGCGCACGCGACCACACCGAGTAGTACATCTTGAGCGGCGTGAATGGTTCGCCGAGATCTGGCCTATACGAAGAGTCGCCCGCACGTTCAAACGCAGGCAATGAAATGTCATGAACACGCAGATGATCTGGGTGGGGGTAGCCCTGCTGATCGTCTCCGTAGGTGAGGATTACTTGCGGACATTCGCGGCGAATGATTGCAACGAGGCGTGCAACAGCTTCATCAAGATCGGCATTTGCGAACGCTTCCGGACGAGCATTTGCCTCGGAATCGGGCATCCCTGAATCCCGATAGCCAAGCAGGACGACTTCGTCATACCCAATGAGTGCCGAAGCAACTTCAAGTTCACGCTTACGCACCGCGGCAAGATCGGCCCTGATCTCAGGAAGATCCATCGCCGGATTCAGGATGTCGCCCTCTTCGCCTCCGGTGCAGGTGACAAGTACTGCTCGCACACCTTCTGTTTTGTACTTCGCGACGGTGGAGGCGCCTTTGGAGGCTTCATCGTCGGGGTGAGCGTGGATTGAGAGCAGACAGCGGTCAGCCATGGCCGCACGCTACCGGTCCGCTGGAGGGCCGCCACCGCGTCGAAGCCCCATGCGCGTAGTCTCAACCCGATGAGCGAGACCCCATCCACCCACCGCCTGCCAAGGGCCCGCCGCCGAGGTCTCGCAGTTCTTGCCATTGCAGCACTCGCCATTTCCCTCGCCGCGTGCGGAACCAACGGCCGAACCATGGACGAGCCGAAGCCCGGAGCCACCGCTCCGGCGCGAAAGAACGCTGGTTCCACTGTTCCGGCCAACACCAACGCCGCCACCGACAGCACTGCGAGCCCCCAAATCCGCTCGACGGCATTCACCCTTTCAACCAGCGCTTGGAAATCGGGACAGTCCATGCCCAAGCCCTTCACCTGCGATGGGGTCAATACCTCTCCCCCATTCACCATTAGTGGCGTTCCTGCCGGCACCACAGAAATGGTCTTTGTCGCGTCCAACCAGAACGATCTCAATCAGACCTTGTGGCTTCTCGCCGGTATCGGCCCGGCAACGGTTTCGATACCGCAGGGTGGCGTTCCAACTGGTGCGATCCAGATCACGAATAGTTCAGGCACCCCTCGCTGGTCTGGCCCGTGTCCCACATCGGGAGCAAACGGTTACGAGTTCGCCCTCTACGCACTGGCCTCGCCTTCGGGTCTCACCACGAGCGCAACTCTTGCCGATGTCAATGCCGCAATTGCCAAGTCGACCGCAGCATCAGTCATTAGCGGTACGTACTCGCGCTGAGTTCAGGCCATCGGCAGTAGAGCCATTAATTGGCGCGTGTGGGCAAGAAGCGTTCCGTCGCTCGCCCAGATAATCCCGTCCTCTTCACAGAAACCATCGAGACTCGCGGTGGAATGAAAGAGAACGAAACACCAGCC
>JBIIVE010000113.1:0-5537 GCA_044339605.1 Acidimicrobiales bacterium | reverse complement strand
CGGCCCTATTGATTCGGTACGTAGCGCCGTGCTCACGGTGCTTTCGCCGTTGGGTGGAGCCGCGTCAAGTATCGCCAGCCCTTTTCGCAACGCGTGGGACAGCGCGTTTGATCAGAATGATTTAAAGAAAGATAACGACGTTCTGCGTGAAGAGAACGATCGATTGAAGGGTGACATAACGGCAAATTCGATCGCGAAAGAACAGTTGCAACAGTTATTGCAACTCGTGGGTATCCCGTTTGTTGGTGACACTCCGGTTGTTCACACCCGTGTCGTATCCGGAGCGGTTGGTAATTTCGGTGATCGGATCGAACTCGACAAGGGGTCTTCCTCTGGTATCGAGCGCAATATGCCTGTCGTCACTGGTGAAGGGCTCATCGGAAAAGTTGTCGAAGTCGGTGAGAACCGATCTGTGGTCGCCCTCCTTTCGAGCGGCACCTTTCGTGTGGGCTTTTCCGTTGTTGGAACAGCGGCAATAGGCATCGCCCAGGGAACTGGTAACGACGGAAGTCTTCGCGGCTCCAACATCGATTCGCGCCAGGCCGTCACGGTCGGCGCGATTGCCGCTACGAGCGGTCTTGCTGGCAGCCCCTTCCCACCGAATCTCCCGATTGGAACCATCACGGCTGTCCGCACGAACGACGCGGCACTTGAGTCAACCGTCGACATCTCGATGTTCGCGAATCTGAACGATCTCGTCTATGCCGATGTCGTCCTGTGGAAGCCAGCGGGCTGAGCATGGATCATCCGGCCATTCGCTACACCGTGATCATCGGAACTGCGGCGCTCCTGCAATACGCGGTGTTCTCGCAGTTCCGCATAGCGGGGGTGAGCGCCGACCTTTTTCTGGTTGTGGCGATCGCCGCCGGAATTGTTGCTGGCTCTGAGCGAGGCGCAGTTGTTGGGTTTGTCTGCGGAATCTGCCTCGACCTTTTGGTAGTGACGCCATTCGGTCTCGGAGCGGTCTCTGGTTTGGTTGCCGGCGTGGTTGCTGGAATGCTGGAGGGGGCGACGATTCACTCCGCCAGATGGTTGACTGCGGCAATCGCCTTCATCTCCAGCGGTGCGGGTCTTTTGGCTTTCGCCATTGCTGGAGCGCTGCTTGGTCGCCCCGATCTGCTCTCATTGCGCGTCTTCACTGTCATGGTTGTTGTGGGAGCGTCATCAGCGCTCCTTGTGTTTCCGGCAGTCAGGGTCTGTCGATGGGCCGATCCAGAGGTTGGCCGAATCCGGGCTGCGGTCCGCTGACAGCTTCTATCTGCTGAACTGGAGGGGTTGTGTCTCTTCTCGTCGCCATAACCCGTCACTCGAATCTCTGAACCATGGACACCACCTCACCTCGCCTCCGAATGAGCCTCCTTGGTGTTGTGGTCGCCGCGTGTTTCATCGCGCTCTTTGCTCGGCTTTGGTATCTGCAGGTGTTGGAAGCTCCCGAGCTTGCGGTGCGGGCCACTGCGAACAGAACGAGAACGGTTGCCACTGAAGCGCCTCGTGGCCGAATTTTCGATTCGAAGGGCCGCGTAATCGTCGACAATCGCACGTCGCTGGTCGTCTCGATCGACCGCAACGAGTTGAAGAAGGTGGAGGACAGCGGTGATCTCTTAGCGAGGCTTGCTGATGTCCTGACCGAAAATGGCGCGCCAATCAAGATCTCCACCATCGAGAAGCGATTAACAGACAAGAAGTCTGACCAACTGCAGGCAGTTCCAATCGCAACAGACGTGACCGAAGAAGTGATTCATCGTCTTTCCGAATACGCCGAGGACTTTCCCTCGGTTTCCTACGAGCGCAAGACCATTCGTGTCTACCCCTACGGCACCGCGGCTTCGAACGTCCTTGGCTACACCGGGCGTATCACCGCAGAGATTCTGAAGAAGATCGAGCCGGGTACGGATCCTGACGGCGTCGAGAAGACCTATCAGCCCGATTCAACAGTTGGGATGGCTGGCGTCGAGTCGACCTACGAAAAGGAACTTCGCGGCACACCTGGCATCGAGTTGGTGCAGGTTGATTTCAAGAATCGCCCAGTTGGTACGGAGTCGTATCAACCCCCGAAGTCTGGCAACGACATCCAGCTCCATATCGATATCGAAGTTCAGATTCGAGCCGAGCAAGCGCTCGTCGAGCGACTTGACGTTTTGCGCGGGACATCTCAACGAGACGGCACAATTCGAGGCGCTCCGGCAGGTTCCGTTGTCGTGCTTGACCCTCGAGACGGGGGAGTTGTGGCGTTGGCGTCGGCTCCGTCGTACGACCCCCAGGAGTTTGCAGCTGGGATCACGCAGGAGCGTTACAACCAGCTTCAAGATGTCAACGGGGTGAGTGCGCTGATTGATCGTTCAATCACCGGCCAATACGCGCCCGGCTCTACGTTCAAACTCGTGACCGCTGCCGCTGCGTTAAGTAACGGGCTCATCGATGGGAACTCATCGATCTACGACGATGGTGTCTACCGGGTTGGTAATCCCGTTCAGGAATTCACTAACGCCGGCAGCATCAAACATGGAAATGTCAACGTTGTTCGTGGACTGACCGTTTCGTCGGATGTGTACTTCTATTGGCTTGGCGACCGCATGGACGGAACCACGCTGATTCAGGATGCTGCAACAGCATTCGGTTTCGATAAACGAACCGGCATTGATCTTCCAAATGAATCGGCTGGCTACGTACTGACCAAATCCGAGAAGAAGGCACTTTCCAACAAGTACCCCGACGCTTATCCCAATGGCGATTGGTATACCGGCGACAACGTCCAACTAGCGATAGGTCAGAATGTGATCGTCGTAACTCCGTTGCAACTTGCACGCGCGTACGCGGCATTTGCGAATGGGGGCACCGTTTACCAGCCACATGTGGTGTGGAAGATCCTCAGACCCAACAGCACAACAACGGATCGGTCCGATGTGCTGAGGGTGATCGAACCGGTGGTGACAGGAACAGTGACGCTCCCGCCCGATGTCCGTGGCCCAATTGCTTCAGGGCTTGAAGGAGTTACAAGCGGCCTTGGAACTGGGGCCTCGGCGTTCGTAGGGTTTGACCAGCAGGCCTTCCCCATTGTGGGTAAAACGGGGACAGCACAGGTCGATGGCAAGGCCGATACTTCGCTCTTCGCTTCGTATGGTCCTGCTCTCTCTCCGAAATGGGTGGTGACCGCAGTGATGGAGGAGTCGGGCTTCGGCGCAGAAGCTTCGGGCGAGGTCACTCGTCGGGTCTATGAAGTGATTGCGAATCAAGCGCTCACTGGTGCCGGAACCGCAGTGAACGGATCGATGGACTGATGTTGCCGCAGTCGATTTCCTCTCGTGCGTCAAAGTTGAGCCGGCGCGATCCAACCGCACCGCTCCGACACATCGATCCCGTGCTCATCGGATGCACGGTGATTCTCTCGATCCTGGGCGTAATCGCGGTGTACAGCGCGACGCGTGGTCCGGGCCCCGATTATTCGAAGTCGTATTTGTATAAGCAGGCGACCTTCATGGTCATCGGCGCAGGCGTCATGATCTTTTGCAGTGTCGTCGACTACCGAAAACTTCACGACTGGGCGTGGGCCTTCTATGGAATCACCACCGCTCTGCTCGTACTCGTTGTCTCTCCGTTGGGTAGCGAAGTCAATGGAGCAAAATCCTGGTTCTCCCTTGGACCTTTTCAGATGCAGCCAGCCGAGTTCTCAAAGCTGTCACTCATTGCCGTCCTAGCATTTTTGCTGTCGGAGTTTCGCGGCGACATTGACATTCGGCGACTCGTTGCACTTCTCGCGACGGCTGCGCTACCGATGGCTCTCATCATGTTGCAACCGGATCTCGGAGAGACTCTGATCCTTCTTGCAATCATGATGACCATCATGCTTGTGGGAGGTCTGCCCACGAAATATATCGCCGTGCTGACGATCGTTGGCGTGGTCGGTGTCGTAGGCGCATTGAACTCGCCCCTGCTAGCTGACTATCAGCGCAACCGGTTAACGGCCTTCGTCAACCCGAGTGATACTTCGAACTCTGCCGTTTACAACATCGAACAGAGCCAGCAGGCCATTGCCAATGGCGGGATAACTGGTCAAGGGCTTTTCGATGGTCCGCAGACAAAGTTGGGCTTTGTTCCTGAGCAACAGACGGACTTCATCTTTACGGCCGTTGCCGAGCAGTTCGGCTTCGTCGGAGCATCAATGATGCTGTTCTTGTACGGGCTGCTTTGTTACCGGATCTGGAGAATCGCTCAAGTTGCGAAGGATTCTTTCGGCACCTATCTCTGCGCTGGTGTCTTGGCGATGTTCGCATTTTCGGCGTTTGAGAACGTGGGTATGGCTATGGGGATCATGCCAGTGACAGGTATCCCTTTGCTTTTGATCAGCGCCGGGGGTTCGGCAACCATCACGGCATTGGCTGGTCTTGGCCTAGTTCTCAACGTCTACATGCGCCGGTTCCAATAGTCCGGGGGTACCCCGGTAGCATCTACGGGTCATGACCGATGTATGGCCCCAGCTGGAGCCCCTTCTGGCCAACGTGGCGAAACCTGCTCGCTACATCGGCCTCGAGGACGGAGCTCGTACCCCACACCATGCCCCCGACAAGGTGGCGTGGTTGTTGTCGTATCCCGATACGTACGAAATAGGTCTCCCAAATCAGGGTCTGCAGATTCTCTACGAAATCCTCAATGAGAATCCCCACGCCGTTGCCGAGAGGGCCTACGCGCCATGGACCGATCTCGAGGGTCTTCTTCGCGATCGCAACATTCCGTTGTTCTCAATCGATAGCCATCGTCCTGCGGGCCTCTTCGATCTCATTGGCTTCAATCTTTCTGCCGAGCTCACCTACACCAATCTGCTCAACATGGTCGACCTCGCTGGTGTACCGGTCCGTAGCGCCGAGCGCCGTCCCGAGCATCCGCTCATTGTCGCCGGGGGACACTGCACCTATAACCCTGAACCAATCGCCGACTTCCTCGACATCGTCGTGTTGGGCGATGGTGAAGAAGTCATCACCGAAATCAACGAAGTTGTTCGGGAATGGAAGAAGTCAGGCCGCACCGAAGGCAGTCGCGAAAACGTTCTTCGCGAGTTGTCACACGTCGTTGGTGTGTATGTGCCGTCGATGTACGACGTCACCTACGAAGGGGCCAACCTTGTTGCTGTTACTCCTCGATATTCCGATGTTCCCGAACGTGTAGAAAAGCGCACGGTCGCCGATCTTGCTGAATTCCCGTATCCCAAGACCCAACTTGTTCCGATAACTGAGGTTGTCCACGATCGACTGAATGTCGAAGTGTTTCGTGGTTGCACTCGTGGCTGTCGCTTCTGCCAAGCCGGAATGATCACGCGTCCGGTGCGCGAGCGCCCGGCCGAACAAGTTCGGACCATGGTCGAAGAGGGTTTGCGGCGCACCGGATATGACGAGGTCGCTTTGACGTCCCTCTCCACTGCCGATTTTTCTGGTATCGAGAAACTTGTTGGCGACATCGTCCAGTCCACTGACGATGGCCCCCCGGTTTCGGTATCACTGCCGAGCCTCCGGGTCGATGCATTCGGGGTTGGTATTGCGACGCAG
>JBIIVE010000111.1:0-5754 GCA_044339605.1 Acidimicrobiales bacterium | reverse complement strand
CGGCCGGCGAATAGAACCAGCCGGCCCCCGCCTTGGTTCCGCCATCAACCGGGATGTTGTGGCCTGTCACATAGGCCGAAAGGTCCGAGGCAAGAAACAGGGCAACCCGAGCCTGATCCTCGGGCCAGCCCAAACGCCCGACCGGCGCCCACGCCTCCCACAAATGCTCAGAGCCGGCTGAGGTCGAGATGTAATCGACCTGTGGGGTTTGGGTGAGATCGGGCCCGATGCCGTTGACGCGGATTCCGTTGCGACCCATCGAGAGCGCAAGGTCGGTGCTGAACTTTGCACTGGCGGCCTTCATGGCCCCGTAGATGGGGTCACCGGGATATCCGCGCATTCCTTCCACTGAATGCACATTGACGATTGATCCACTTCCACCATCGATCATCGACTCGATGAAGCACTTTGTAGATGCGACCATCGCGAAGAAGTTGATGTCGTACATCGCTTTCCAAGAATCGGGCGATGACTTACGGAACCGTTCGAGCGGCCGGTAATCGCCAACGTTGTTCACGAGAACCTGCACATGAGAGTGATCGGTGAGGATTGTCGCTGCCACCCCTTGCAACTGTTCCCAGTCTCGACAATCGGCAACATGAGCCCGTGCGATTCCGCCTGCGGCCTGGATGTCAGAGACAGCTTGGCTCGCAACCGAAGGATCGATATCGATAATTTCGACAATCGCGCCATGCTGGGCGAACAGTCGAGAGATCGAACCACCGATACCGGTACCGCCTCCGGTCACAACGGCGACCCGGCCTTCAAGGAGTCGATTCCAATCGCCGATGGGAGCAGGCTGCGGGTAGTTGAACTCTGTCATGGGCGAATCCTGCCATGAGCGGACAACTCCTGCTTCAACAACACACTGAGCGTCCGTGTCGGGCAGGATGACACGGTGCGCGTAATGACATGGAACCTTCAAGGTCGAGTCGGTCAGTGGCAGGCGCGACATCTCGCGATTGAGAAGGTTCTGATTAACACACAACCTGATGTGGTGATGCTTCAGGAATCTTGGGTTGAGCCGGACGGTACGACTCAAGCGCACCAACTTGCACAACGACTCGGGATGTTCGCAGTAACGGCATTCGAACTTGCCGGATTCGATCGGTACCCAGAAGCGCCCTACTGGGTCGTAAATGCCATCTTGACCCGTTGGCCAAGCCGAATCCTCAAGGCCATTCCCCTCCGTGACGAAAGTGCTGCCTCGACCTGGCGTCACGTGCTCATTGCGTCCGTCGACAGACCAGACGAAGAGGGAGGACCCTTTCTTGCCGCCGGCACGCATCTTGAACATGGTCTCGATCGGATGCTTACGAGGTCTGCCCAATTGGCACATCTCATCGCCGAAGTCTCGGACGCGATCAGCCCGAGTGGAACCTGGCGAGACGAGTTACCCGCCCTCGTCGCCGGCGACTTCAACGCCGTTCCGTGGTCAGATGAGATCCGCCACGCCACTGGAGCATCGACGCCCTTCGTTCCCGGCTTCGTACTAGTCGACGCATGGGAGGCATGCGGAAACGAACGCCGAGGTGACACGTGGTCATCGGCAAACCCACTCGTGCCTCGTCGCGCTGTTTACCCAAATCGTCGCCTTGACTACATCACCACAACATTTCCACGCCGCCGGAATTGTGGATCCTTTCAATCCTGCGAGCTCACCGGTCTCGAAGCTATCGATGGCGTTCAGCCTTCTGACCACTACGCGGTAGTTGCCGAGGTGGCGCTATGAGCGGCAACTTTGCGACGGCGGTCCTCATCGCTCAGGTCGTTGGGTCCGTTGGAATGTTCGGCGTGATCTGGACCATTCAACTCGTGCACTACCCACTGATGCGGTCAATCCCCGACGACGCATTCGTAGCCTACGAAAAACAACACACTCGGCTGATCTCGTTTGTTGTTGGTCCACTTATGGCGGTTGAAGGTCTTTGTGTCCTTGCAGTCTTTTTTGCTCGGCCTGTTGGCGTACCGTTTTGGTCAACGCTGCTTGGCGGAATTCTCGAGGCAATCGCAATTGGCGTTACCGCATTTGTCAGCGCACCAACCCACGGTCGACTCGAAGCGGGAGCCAATCCTTCACTTCTCGATCGACTCATCGCGACAAACTGGTTTCGCACCGCGGCGTGGACAGGACGTGGGGCAATCGCACTCTTCATGCTTGTGGCATTTCTGAACGCCTGACGAAACATCTCGTCAGGCGAGAGCTATTCCCTTTGCCGCACACGACTGCTTGAGTTCCGCCTCGAACCTTGTGACATCTCCGCCAAGTGCCTCAAGTTCCTCGGGGCCCAAGACCAACAGCAAATCATCCCCACGTCGCGCCACGACAACCGGGACCTGATATCCGCACGCCTCGAGAACATCGACAGGAGCGTCATCTCGATGAAACGTCAGAAATTCGACATTCAACGAATCGCGACAGTTTCGCCAATCTGATTTTTCTCTGAACATGCCGTGAGTGATTTCGCAAAGCGAACAGTGAGACCGGCCCAGACGAGCTCCAAGCCAGTAGCGAACCTCACCAGCAAATGATCCATCAGCGTCGTAGACCCCGATGAGGGAAACGCTCCCGGCGTTCACTCAGCGAGCGCCATCGAGAATGTCGTTGAACCCGAACTGCGTATGCGGTCCGAAGATGATCTGCTCAAAGATTCCGATGCCGACTTTGGCGCCCATACGAGCGCGCACAATGTGGTGGACATGTTGATGAGTCGGATCCTGCGGACTGACCTCGTCGAAGTTCCAGTCTTCACGACCGAGTTCGAGTTCTCCGTGCCACAAGCCGTGACCCCATTCGGGGTTCATGTACCCAAGAGCTCGCATATCGAACCGCGACAACGGTTCAAGCTCGAGAACGATTTCCTCGCCCCCATCACCCAAGAGATCGATTTCAGCATGTGACACCCAGCGCGTACCTGGCTCGAATTGCAACCGTTGCCCGACTGGATCGAATCGACGAACCGAATCGTCGTCGAGTGTGACGCTGGCCGGAACCGGATCAATGACATCGATGCGGTGACCATCGGGACGCCAGAAGACGCCTCCGGGACTCTGGAACCAGCCGGCGACGACACATTCGTCCTCGAAGTGGATCGGCGACCACAACCATGCCTTGGGTGGACCGCTTGAGGGCTTGCCCGGGGCGGGAGCACCAACGGGACGGACCCCCCATGATCGGTCGCGGATACCGACAACCTCGTCGTGGGTGAACTCTGTGCGGTCCCCGTCGACATCGACGAATCCCTCCCAGGTTCCAAACTGCATGTAGCGGGCCATGTCGAGCATCGTGTGAGGACCGTCTGCCATCACCGTGTGATCTTCCAGCAATGCTCCGACGCGAGAACGCCAGCGCATATCGCAAGTGATTCCGGTTTCATTGGGTGCGACCGCATAACGCAGTTGGCGAAATGGTTCGATGATCTCAAGAGTGGCCGGACCAATCGTGAGTTCGGTGGGATCTTCCGATGCCCGACGTGCGGCATGGAAGGCATGCTGCGATCCGTTGCGTGAAATCGAGACCGACGTGTCTTGTACCTGAAGGTTGTTATAGCGACCGAACGCTATTTCGATCTGGAACTCACCATCGCGGTGGGTTGCCCCGAACCAATACCGCCCATAGGCGTTCCGATCAGTGGTGCCCGAGAGTGCGATGGGCTTTGGAACCTGATGGATAGGAAATTCATCGAATGGTGTAAGAGTCATGGTCTCCCCTTAAAACGGTTCTGGCATCGCGTCGGCGATGTCTCGTAATTGGTTCTTCGCGATCTTCTCCAACGTTGCGCGTGGGAAATCGTCGACGAAGTATGCAGCGCGAGGAACTTTGAAATCGGAAAGGTTCTTCTGGCAAAGCTCGAGGATTGCCGCCTGCAGTTCGTCATCGTCTGGCGCATTGGCACCCTTAATGACAAATGCAACGGGAACGACGTCGAGCATCGGATGTGAACGACCGACGACGGCAACGTCGCCGACGCCCGGCACTGTGCGGCAGAGGTCCTCGACCTCTTTCGACGATACGTTCTCGCCACCTACCTTGAGCATGTCTTTGTCGCGCTCGGTGTAGAAGATCGCTCCCCCATCACCCATTCGCACCATGTCGCCAGTTTTGAACCAGCCGTCATCGGTGAAGCTCTTCTCGTTCGCGTCGGCGTTGTCGTAGTACTCGAGGAACAACTGAATACCGCGTGTGCCGCGCAACCAAAGTTCGCCAACGCGACCGTCGTCGAGAACCTCGCCGGTTTCGGGATCAACGATGAGCGATTCGTACCCTGGTGTCGCCTTTCCGAGCGAGCCCGGAGGGATGTCTCCATGCAAACCTGAGCGAGTTGCGTGAGTCACCGTCTCGGTCATGCCATAAGCGGCGAGCACTCGACACCCGATGAGGTTTTCAAGCGGAGGAGCAATAGCACCGAAGACTGCAGCCTTGAGTTTGTTCTCAGGAATCGGTTGCCCTTGGACGGCGAGGTAAACGAACGGAATCAATGAGATATGCGAGACGCTGTGCTTCACCACAACTTCCCAGAAGCGACTCGAGGAGAACTTGGGTTGCAACACGACCGTGCCACCAACGCCAAGGATCGACCACATCGACCACGACTGCGCGTTCACGTGGAAGAACGGAAGGAAGATCAGATACACCGAATCGGGATCGGCACCGATGTTGTCTGGGCCCACTCGGGTTCCCCAAAGGGTGTTGGCATGCGTATGAACAACTGCCTTGGGGCGTGACGTCGTTCCCGAGGTGAACATGATCCCCACGGGAAGCATCGGTTCGGCAGGCCGAGGAATGAACTCCTCGATATCAGCGAAGAGGTCGTCAAAGAAAAGAAGACCCGGAACTGCCTGCTCGGGTGTCGCGGCCTCCCCCGAGTTGTCTGCCGTCACAGCGATCCACTTGAGCTTCGGTCCGCTCGCCGCGACAACGGCGGCGTACTGCGGCTGCGTGATCGCAGCAGTTGCCTTCGTGTGATCAATGAAATAGGTGAGTTCCGCTGCAACAGAACGCGTATTGGTTGTGACGCCGGCGGCGCCAACCGTTGCGCATGCGTACCAGGCCAGCACCATCTCGGGACTGTTGTCAGAGTGGATGATGACCTTGTCGCCCTTTTGCACTCCGTTGCGCTGGAGGCCTGCAGCCAAGCGGCGCACCTCGTCCCAGAACTTGGCGTACGTCCATGTCTGAACCTCGCCGTTGCGCGGTTCCCAAATGAGTACAGGGTGATCAGGACGCCGCTCAGCCAAACGCGCCAAAAGCCAGGGCACGTCCTGTCCGGTCATCTGAAACGTCGAGACAACATCGGCGTCCATTGGTCTCCCCCTTTAGAGATCTGCCCCGACACGGGACAACTGTTCACATCTTGGCCCACTTCGCGGTGCCAAGTTAAACGTCCATCCCCCGGAGCGAAGAACTCCGCCAATAGCCTCAACCCATGAGAAACGTCACTGCAAGCCTCTCGATCGCCATCCTGTTAATCCTCGGTGCTGCAGCCTGCAGCTCTGGGTCCGACAATGCTTCGTCTTCGAAGAATTCCACGACGACTGCGGGTTCCAACTCGACGACGACCGCCCCCAAGACGACAACGACCCTTTCCAGCACGCACTGCGCCACCGGGCAACTCAAGGGGTCTCTCGGCGAAACACAATCAGGTGCGGGACAGCGCTACACGACTTTGGTCCTCACCAACACCGGCAGCAAGGAATGCGACCTGCGCGGTTTCCCTGGGGTTTCACTCGTTGACGCGACCGGAAAGCAGATCG
>JBIIVE010000109.1:0-5807 GCA_044339605.1 Acidimicrobiales bacterium | reverse complement strand
TCCGAACCACGATCGAAGCGCTTGCCGCCGTCCTCGGTGGCACCCAGAGCCTTCACACGAACTCATTCGACGAAGCACTCGGACTCCCTACTGACTTCAGTGCCCGTATTGCCCGCAATACCCAGCTCATCATCGCTGAGGAATCTGGCGTCACCAGCACCGTCGACCCACTTGGTGGTTCGTACTACATCGAGTCGCTCACGCAGTCTCTTGTTGACGAGGCTTGGCAGCTCATTTGCGAGGTCGAAGAACTTGGCGGCATGACCAAGGCCGTTGAATCTGGCATGCCGAAACTGCGCATCGAAGAATCTGCAGCTCGCAAGCAGGCTCGCATTGATCGCCGTCAAGACACGGTTGTCGGCGTCAACAAGTACGTTCCCGAGAATGTCGAAATGGTCGACGTTCTCGACATCGACAACACCAAGGTTCGCGAAGAACAGTTGGCCATCTTGGCCAGTGTTCGTGCCAATCGTGACGACGCCGCTTGCGCAGCCGCTTTGGCTGCCCTTACCGAAGGTGCCAAGAACGACGGCAACCTTTTGGCCCTGGCCGTAGATGCCGCTCGTGCTCGCGCAACCCTCGGCGAGATTTCTGACGCGATGGAAGAGGTATTCGGGCGTCACAAGGCTGAAGTCCGTACCATTGCCGGTGTGTATGCAAAGGCGTATGAAGGCGACGCAGACTTCGCTGCCCTTCAGGGCGAGATCGAAGCTTTCGCCAAGACCGAGGGACGCCGCCCCCGCATGCTTGTCGCCAAAATGGGCCAGGACGGCCACGACCGCGGCGCCAAGGTCATCGCAACAGCATTTGCCGACCTCGGCTTCGACGTCGACATGGGTCCGCTGTTCCAAACTCCTGCTGAAGCCGCCCGCGATGCCATCGAGAACGACGTCCACGTGGTTGGCATTTCGAGCCAGGCCGCCGGACACAAAACCCTCGTACCGATGCTCATCGACGAGTTGAAGAAGGCCGGTGCCAACAACATCCTTGTGGTGTGCGGTGGCGTTATTCCTCCACAGGATTACGACATGCTCACCGACGCTGGTGTTGCGGCAATCTTCGGGCCCGGAACCAACATTCCGACAGCGGCTCGCAAGGTGCTCGCCCTCATCGCCGAGAAGAGCCCGAACGCGTGACCAAACCCGCCGAAAACGCCGTTTCCCTCATTGAGGGGATTCGTGCGGGAGATCGGCGTTCGTTGGCCCGCGCAATTACGTTCGCCGAGTCGACCCGGGCCGAACATCGCGTCATTGCCGACGCCGTGCTTGAAGCCGTACTTCCGGCAACCGGCAACGCGGTGCGCATCGGCATCTCCGGACCTCCCGGTGTTGGGAAGTCAACATTCATCGAAGCGTTCGGCAAACACATCATCAACCAAGGCCACCAACTCGCGGTTCTTGCTGTCGATCCCTCAAGTCGCCGAACCGGCGGTTCGATCCTTGGCGATAAAACCCGCATGGGCGAACTTGTAAATCGCCCCGAAGCATTTATCCGCCCCTCCCCCGGTGGCTCACAACTCGGCGGCGTTGCCCGACGCACGCGCGAAGCCATGTTGCTGTGCGAAGCAGCTGGCTTCGATATCGTCGTGGTTGAGACAATCGGTGTTGGACAATCCGAAGTTGCGGTCTCCGACATGGTTGACCTCTTCGCCCTTCTTGTCTCACCAGGTGGTGGCGATGAATTGCAGGGCATCAAGCGCGGCATCATGGAACTCGCAGACCTCGTCATCGTAAACAAGGCCGACGGCGACCTTGCTGCCGCAGCCGCTCGCACCCGAGGGGACTACGCCAGCGCAGTCCACCTGCTTCGACCGAAGTGGAATGCATGGTCCACCGAGGTTCTCGCTTGTTCAGCACTCCATGGAATCGGCGTGTCAGAAGTTTGGGACGCAGTTATGTCATTTCGAGCAGCCGTTTCCGCTGACGGAGAACTCGTAGAGGCAAGGTCAACCCAGGCCACAGCATGGCTCTGGAGCGAAATCGGTGACACGCTGATTGATCGCTTTCGCTCCGACCCCGCTGTCGCGAACCGACTCCAGTCTGTTGAGGAAGACGTTGCAGCCGGACGCATTACACCAGGCCGCGCCGCCACCGCCCTACTCGATACGTTCTTGACGGACTCCGATTAGCAACGACAGTTTCAGTCCAAACAAAAGCATCCGAATTTAATCCCGTTACCGAAAACGAGTGCCGCAACTTTTGTTCGACCTCCGACAAGCGGACACAGGGTTTACCTACCGTGTCGTGAGGCCACACAGTGCCGTATCGATCCCCACGGGCAGTTCGATCACCGGCTGACCGAAGACCGGATAAACCCCCACCCATAGCGGTGCGATCGCACCCTCCGTACCAAGCTCCCTTGACTCAGTTCGCACCGCAGGATCACTTTCCAACTGCAAGCGCAAAGCCGAAGGTGCTCCACCTGCGTCGATCGAGAACGTTCCCGCTTGGCGCTGTTCGAGCAAGATGATGGGAGTCGCCGAGGTCGGACGGGCCACGAGGCAACCGGCCTCGCCCTCAGACAACGAAAGCCCTTCAACGCCCACAACTGCAAGCTTGTAAGACTGAAGCGTTACATCCGGTGTGGTTTGGAACGTTCGTATTCCAAACTGCAACGAACCTTCAAGAAGTTGCTGTGTACTCAATGGCACTTCATACGACCAGATTCCCGCTTCCCGAAGTGAACGAATACCAGCCAGTGTGACATCTGGAGTAAACCGAGCGTCGGGCAAAACGGCGAGATCAGCCAAAGGGCTCATCGCATGCGCAGATGCCATTGAGAAACGCCACTTCAAATCGTTCGTGAGAGCAAGGCGATCATTACGGAGCGAGATAAACAGTCCGGCGTTACCAACAATTGCAATCACCAGGATTGCCGCCGCGATGGGCAGCAACTTCGGTTTCTGTTTCAAGACAACGGAAACCGCAAGAACAACGAATGGGATTGCCATCGCTCCGCAAAAGTAGACGTAGCGAGATGCGGTAGCAGCTTCGAGGCCAAGAAATGAACGTCCAACTGCACTCATCAAATAGAACAAGAAGAGAATCGCAGCAAGCACTGCGGTGATCCGCCGCTGTTGTGCTGTGAACCACTCAAGCGAAGCGATGAGCACCAACGCAACAACTCCGAAGATCAGTCCAATTGTTGGGAATTGAAAGGTCTGGTCAAGCCCGAAAGAAAGCGCCTTGGTGAGATAGGGAATGGTCTGTGTTTTCGAAACCGGATTGTGCGGCATCCGCGAGGTTCCGTAGAGCACGTACCACGCCGCATAGAGGCCGATCGGAACGGCGAAGACACGAAACAGACGAAGTATCGAACGACTGCTGGCTAACAGCACGCATGCGGCGACAACAGTCACGGACAACGACGTACTCGCAGTAAGGAGGCCAAGTGTGAACAGCGCACTCGCCCCAAGGTCGCGACGAACGGTAGGTCGCTCCCCGCCGGTAAAGACCAACAACCCCCAAACAGACAGAGCAAAGGCCCAGATGAAACTCATCTGGAATGGCCAGACCAGGTTTTCGGCACCAGCGCCAAAAAGTCCGAGCCAGATCAAACCAACGATTCGCCACATCATCGGAACATTCAGGCGAACCATGACTGTCCGAACGGCCCACAGCAACGCAACATGGCCAGAGACCAGAACGACAAAGTAGGGCAGCATCGACCCGATCCCGAAAAACTTTTCTAAAACGAGGTAGACCGCCGCAGGGACCGCCGAGAGATGTTCGTTATGGGGAACGAAGATGGCCTCAAAGTGCTGGCCTGAGTTCCAGAGGTCGCGGCGAAAGATCAGAAACTTCCAATCATCACCAAAAAACCAGGCGTCTCGAGTCAGGAAAAGAATCGCGACAGCGACAATTGCAACGACGGCGATTTCAGGCAGACGCGTAGACGTCGCCTCAGACCACGACCAAAAGATTCGAGCCCTCCGACGCACTCGAACTACTTGCTGGTCGATGAACTCAGATGAGTCCTTCATCGACCGCCATCTCGATCCACGGGATCACCTCGTCCAGGATCTCATCGAGAGGCGTTGTTGCTTCGAAGCCGAGTACGTCCTTCGCCTTCTGCACACCTGGAACACGGCGCTGCACGTCGTACTCATACGCGTCATCACTCACGTAGTTGAACGGAACATCTGGACCTTTGAGTTTTTTCCAGATGAGTTCGGCTAGTTCGAGCACCGTTGTCGATTCGGCAGTTGAGAGATTGAAATCTTCGTTGAGAGCCGCCGGGTTCTCCATGGCATCGACGATGCCGCGTGCGAGATCACCGCCGTAGGTGTAGTGGCGGATCTGACTGCCATCTCCAAGTATGTGCAGAGGATCTTGACCCTTGAGGATCTTCTGAACGAGATCCGGCACAACGTGGGACATGGCAAGCGTCACATTGCCCGACTTCACTTCAATCTCACTCTTTGCCCGCATCTCACCAATGCCCACGCAGTTGAAGGGACGAACAATTGTGTAGGGAAGCCGATACTGATCCCATGCGGCCTTCGCGAAGTACTCAACAGCGAGCTTCTGGAAACCGTAGGACGAAAGCGGTGGCGGAACTTCACGCTCATCGCCTTCGACGCTCGGCCAGTGCTCCGTCGATTCAAACACCATCGACGAACTCATATACGTGACCTTCTGCAAATTGCCTTGGCGATTAGCGCGTATTGCTGCGTCGCAAGAAGACGCCATGATTCGTTCGTTTTGGGCGAGAAGGTCGTAGGCAAACGCGTGGAAGTAGCTGATGCCACCGATGAGCGCTGCGCCAGCGATGAAGTGATCGCAGTCCATAAGAACCTTGGTCATGAGGTCAACATCAATCGCATCGCCAACAACAAGCTCATAGTTCGGATTTGAGTCGAAACTCTTCGAAACCGGGCCGTACTTCGACAGATTGTCAATACCAACCACGTCGTAACCGCGGCCGAGAAGATCCTCGACGATGTAGCCACCGATGAATCCAGCGGAACCAGAAACACAAACCTTCACGAAGACACCTCGGGGATAGTTGGGGGAACTGCAGAACTAGTCGTAATCGGCAACGTGAGTCGCGGACCAAACGAGAAGAAATACCAGTGCAAGTAGCGCGGAAGCCACGCCATCAGCTTGAAATTGGACGCACCAAACGCTCTATCGAGCCAAATTGTAGGGATCTCGGCTACAGGTTGGCGATAACGGCGAGCCTTGGCGACAAGTTCGATGCCGATCTCGAAGCCTTTATCGCTCTCCACGCCAACCGCGTCAATGAAGCGTTTGGAATAGGCCTTATACGAATTCGTCGCGTCGCGGGTGCCAACACGAGCCAGGTGAAAAAGTGTGAGACCCGCCATCCGAGACATAAAACCCTTGGCCCATGGCCCACCGACCTGTTGGCCTGAACGCGCATACCGGCTGGCCGCAGCGACAACGACGCCACGCTCAACAAGACGCGTTAGGAGGTCGATCTGGAACGGATCGTCGCAACCATCAGCCATAGTGACGACCACAACAGGCGCAGCGGCATTGTGCATGCCGTACTTGATCGCATTGGCCGGTCCGCGACCATAGGTGTTGATCGCCAGCCGCGCACGGGGGTCTCGCGAAGCAAACGCCTTCACAAACTGAACGGTTGAATCGGCCTCGTCATCAACAACTACAACAATTTCGGCTTCAATCTTGATCGCTTCACCCATGCGCTCAAGAACAGAGACGATACCTTCGCCCTCTTCATAGGCAGGCACAACGACTGAAACTCGGGGGCTCAAAGGAGTACACCCTGATCGCGGCAGTTCCAAACATCGACGATGGGATGATCGGTCACAAGCGTCT
>JBIIVE010000033.1:0-20606 GCA_044339605.1 Acidimicrobiales bacterium | reverse complement strand
ACCGAGACGTCTTCGAGACCTTGCTTGATGATTCCCAGCGCTTCATTGCGCTTGCCTTCGGGCTGCACGCATCCGGGATTCGCGGCGTACCAATCGAGCAACGGCTGTTCAAACTTCGACAACTCAAAGAACCAGTTGTCTTCTTCAAGCCATTCCACTGGTCGTCCGTGGATCGGACAGTTGCCATCGACCAGATCGGCCTCGTTGTAATAGGCCTCGCAGGGCACGCAATAGTGGCCGGAATACGAGCCCTTACGAATCCAGCCATTGTCGAAGATGGCTTGCATGAAGGCCTGCACCGAAGTGATGTGTCGTGGTTCGGTGGTGCGAATGAAATCGTCGTTGCTGATGTTGAGTAATTCCCACACTTCGCGAAAACGCGCGCTTGTGCGGTCGGCTTGTTCGAGAGGGGTAATCCCGTTGGCCTCGGCGGAACGTTGAATCTTGAGACCGTGTTCATCGGTGCCCGTAAGGAAGAAGGTGGGATCACCAGCAAGGCGATGCCAACGGGCCAATGCGTCTGCCGTCACCGTCGTATAGGCGTGCCCGATATGAGGCACATCGTTCACGTAATAGATAGGAGTGGTGACGTAGAAGGGTTGAGGCACACCGCAAGGCTACGGGGCCGCAGCAACGCCGACGAACCACGAGCACTGAACCTTGCCGCTCGGCCTACAAACGGGTCGCGAGTTGCGCGTGTCAGGATTAACTCAGCGGGCCGACTGGCCGATTCGATTGGGGAACTCATGGGACAGCTTGACGGACGCGTTGCAGTCATCACTGGCGGCGGTCGAGGAATCGGCGCGGCAATTGCACTTCGTTACGCGACCGAAGGAGCAACCGTGGTTGTTTCGTCACGCACGGCCTCGGACCTCGAGAACACGCTCAGCGTTGCTGGTCTAGGCCCCGACCGAGGCCTGGCTGTGGTGGCCGACGCCACCGATCGCAACGATGCCCGTCGACCAGTGAACGAAGCACTTGAGCGATTTGGCCGTGTTGACGTACTGGTCAACAACGTCGGTGGGAGTGTCGGAAACAATGATCCGTTCCTCGCCAACGACGAAGCGTTTGAGTCAACGCTCGTTCTCTGCCTCACTTCCGCGTGGTGGACCACGAGCGCGGTGTTGCCGAGCATGCGTGATCACGGGTTCGGGCGAATCATCAGCATTGGTTCCGGAACATCGAAGACAACCGGAGCATCACTTCCCTACACGACGGCCAAACACGCACTCGTCGGCTTCACCAAAGAACTCGCGAAGACCGGAGCCCCCTTCGGCATTAACGCGAATCTGCTCTGCCCGGGTTGGACCAGAACCTCACTCGTTGATTTCGAGCGCATCGCAACTGCTCGCGGCACCACTGTTGAGATTGAGGAGGAACGTGCGGCTGCCGACAGCCTTCAACATCGAGTCCTTGACGCTTCTGAACTCACAGGCATGGCTTTGTTGCTCGCGAGCGATGACGGTCGCGGGATCACCGGTCAGGTCATCAGCGTCGACGGTGGTTACAAGGTCTGACCGCTCACCCGAACTGCGCTTCACCACGCTGGTCCAGCACCTCGAGCGCGCGTTCGTGAAATCCCATCGCACCGGCTCCAACATCGACAAGGTCGGGCCTTGTCGCGTCGTGCAGCGACCGTTGGTAAATGCCTTCGAGCAACACCGCCATGCGGAAGTTGTAGAGCACCTCGTAATAGGAAAGGTCTGAGGGAAGTTCCAGATCGCGCTGTTCTCGATAACGGGCGATCAGTTCAGTCCGGCGCGGCCAACCCGGGCCCGCTGTTGCCTTCCCCCAGATTTCGCAGAACCCGATGAGGTCAAGCAGCGGATCGCCAATCGTTGCGGTCTCCCAATCGATGATCGCTGTCACCTTGCCTGGGGGTTCTGAAGAAATCAGAGCGTTGAACATATGGAAATCGCCATGCATCAGTGACGGTTCAAAGGATGCAGGCAGGTTTTCGGAAAGAAACCTCGTGACATGGTCAAGCCCCGGAAGCTCTCGGCCGTTGTAGGACGCCAACTGCGTTGTCCATCGCTCGACCTGACGTTCGTGGAATCCATCGGGCTTGCCGAAATCGGACAATGAACCCTGCCGCCAATCAAAGTCATGCAGTGCGGCGAGCGCATCGACCATTGCAAAGGCGACGCCTGGTTGATCTGCAACCGTGAATGGATCAGGAAGCGGAGGAGCAGGGTTCACCCCATCAACCTGCTGCATCAAGAAAAACGTGCAACCAAGAACATCGTGATCTTCACACAATGCGACAGTCTCAGGGTGCGGAACATTGGAACCGGCAAGCGCGTCAAGAATTCGATATTCGCGACGCATTCCTTCGTCTGCCCGCTCAATTGCGACAACGGCAGGACGACGAAGCACCCAGCGCGATGCTCCGCGATGAACGGTAAACATCGCGTTTGATCGACCTGAGGTCAGCGGAGCCACAGTTATCGGCAGACCAACTTCAAGACCACAACCATCGAGCCAAGCACCAAGACGTTCAACGTCGACCAACTCGGAACCGACGAGGTCTTCGCTCACGAACCACCACCATCGAGATTGAGAAGTGCTCCCGTCATGTAGGACGACGCGTCCGAGGCGAGAAGCAACGCTGTCCCCAAAATTTCTTCGGGCTGGCCGATATGCCCCACCGAAATCATCTTTGCGACATGCTCGGCCGCTTCGGGAGTTGGGATCGCTTTACTGAAACTGTCGGTAATGAACGGACCGCACACAATCGCGTTCACTCGAATGCCGCGGGGACCAAACTCCTGGGCCGTCGCTTGCGTTATCGCATTGAGAGCCGCCTTCGAAGCGGCATACACAACCGTGAAGGGTGAAGGTCGCTGCGATGCCTTCGTGCTGATGTTGATGATGGATCCGCCCGCAGGCATGTAATCGGCTGCCATTGCCATCAGCCGTAGCGGACCCTTGACGTTCACCCCGAAGGTCTTGTCGAACAACTCTTCGGTGACGCCTCCGAGAGATGGCGGAACCGGAGCGATGCCGGCGTTGTTTACCAAGATGTCGATCTTGCCGAATTCGGCAACTGCGGCAGCGATGAGCGCATCGCATTGGGCCCAGTCCGCTACGTGGCAGGCCACGGCAAGAGCCCGGCGTCCTTTTGCTCGAATCTCATCTGCGACCTCTTCGCACGCGTCGACGCGTCGACTCGACACAACAACATCGGCACCCGCGTCAGCAAAGCCTAGGGCCATCGCCCGACCAAGCCCTTTACTTGCTCCCGTTACGACCGCCACCTTTCCGGTGAGATCAAACAGCGACGACGTCAACTCAGAACTCCGTCTCGGTGGTGGCGTGAAATTGCCATTCGCCACCGACACTCACAATGTGGCCAGCACTTGGGGCGGCGTAATGCGTTCCGAGAATCAACGTTCCCGTATCGCCATGTTCTGCGCGCATTTCGCGTCGAGAATCACCCGCCTTCGCTCCGTCCCAATCCCCACTCATACCCCAATCAGTTTCGGCCCACTGCACCGGATGATGCGTGGCATCTCCAGTAATGAGCGCCCGAGCGCCATTCGACTCGATGAGAACCGACATGTGACCCGGCGAATGCCCGGGCGTAGGAATGAAGCGAACCTCGCTCGTTACTCGGTGATCGGGATCGACAAGATCAACCAACCCCGCTTCGACGACGGGCGCGACCGTGTCAGGGAGGTTCCATGCATAGCCGCCGGGCTCGGCCATCCATGCGTCGTACTCAACGCGACCGAACAAATAGCGAGCATTCGGAAATGTAGGCACCCATTTGCCGTCTTCACGTTTCGTATTCCAACCGACGTGATCAAAGTGCAGGTGTGTGCAACACACAATGTCGATTGACTCTGGAGGAAAGCCCGCGGCAGCGAGGCGCTTCAAGAACGCGGGATCGCCAGTGAACCCAGGCAGTCCGGCCATATCGCGATCACCAACGCACGTGTCGACGATGATGCGCAGCCCGCAGCTTTCGATCAGAAACGCATGGATCGAAAGATCAGTCGTACCTTCGTCATCGATGAAATAGGGCATGAGCCATGCCTGATGTGGAGCAAGCCCCTCTTCGGTCGCCCGAGGAAGCAACCCGCGTAGAGGGAGTTCTTGCTCAAGCTCCACAACCTTCGTGACCGCTACTTCACCGATTTTCCAGCGCATGGGTCTCCTTCGTTTCACCAAGTGTGGCCCACGCGCTCGGCCATAGCGACCCGTTCGACCGAAACGGCCTGTTCGGCAAGACTGCGAAGAATCGCACGTCAGCAGGGGGAACCATGACTGGACAGGTCCAACTCGAGATCGATGGCCCAATCGCCGTCATCACGAACGACAACCAAGAGAAGCGCAACGCCTTCTCTGACGAAATGGACAAGCAATTGTTCGACATCCTTGGCGAACTTCGAGTGACCCCATCAGTTCGTGCCGTCATTTGGCGGGGCGAAGGTCACTCTTGGTCATCAGGCCGAGATGTCGGATCAATCGGCAATGACACGACTGGACTCACACACCACGAACTCATGGCACGCGGCCATAAGGGAATTCAGCAACTCTTTGATCTTGATGCACCCGTCATCGTCCCAATCCAAGGGTGGGCCATCGGCGGTTCGTTCCAGCGAGCGCTGCTGTGCGATATCCGCATTGCCGCCGATGACGCGAAGTTCATGCTCCCCGAAGCTGGACATGGCGTCATTCCCGATACTGGCGGTGTTGGTCGCCTCTTCCAAATGTGTGGGCATGGCGTTGTGAGCGACATGGTGCTCACCGGCCGCTCGCTCAACGCACAAGAAGCGCTTTCTCTCGGAATCGTTTCCCGCATCGTCACTCGTGAGGAACTCGACAACACCGCGATGGAGATGGCTCTGAAGATCGCCGCCGCACCGGCCGTCACGATCAAGTTGGCTCGTCGCGTCATTTCCCACCTTGCACAACCGGAAATCACGACATCGATGGCAGACGAACTGATCTACCAAACCTTTCTCAACAAGTCCGAGGATTACGCCGAATTCCGCGCTGCTCGCGCTGAAGATCGCACACCCAACTACCGCGGGAGCTGACATGTCGACTTCGGAACCCATCGGCCTTCCAGACGCGCCAGAACTTGGCGCCCACGCGCTTCCTGCCGGAACCTACGACGGCAAAGTCGTGTTCATCACTGGCGGCGGAACAGGTCTTGGCCGCGCCATCGCGACGGAATTCGCGAGACTTGGCGCAAGCATCGTCGTGGCAAGTCGCAAGCCTGAGCACCTCGAACAAGCCGACGAAGCGATGGCCGCTCTTGGGGCCCCCGCGCTCACCGTCCAGTGTGATATCCGTGAGCCCGATTCCATTGCTGCTGCATTTGATGCAGCCGTCGCGGCGTTCGGCCTTCCCGATGTTCTCATCAACAACGCCGCAGCAAACTTCCCTGTGCCCGCCGAAGACATGTCGCCGAACGCGTGGCGCACAGTCGTCGACATCACCCTCAATGGCACCTACTTCTGTGCCCGCGAATTCGCACGTCGACATCTTGACGCCAACACTCCGGGGTCAATTGTCAACATTGGCGCGACTTATGCATGGACAGGCGGACCTGGCTTCGCCCATTCCGCGGCGGCAAAGGCCGGTGTGAAGAACATGGTCGAAACCCTTGCCGTCGAGTGGGGCCCGTACGGCATTCAGGTGAACGGACTTGTTCCTGGCCTGATGCCACATGAAGACATGACTGATGACATCAAGGGGAACCTCGCTCGCACCAACGACAAAGATGCATGCCAACCGGCACTGCGCGTCGGGCGGCCTCGCGAACTCGGTTGGGCCGCAACATTCCTTGCGTCCCCGTACGCGCGATTCATCAGCGGCCACACGCTTGTTGTCGATGGCGCGAACTGGCAACGACGCTCTCTCACGCAGCCCGAAATCGTCACTGTGCGCAATCAAATGGGTAAAGGACCGTTCGAACTGTGAAGTTTTCACTTTCGCTTCCGCTTCTCAAGGACTTCACATCGAGTGACCCTTTCCGCGAGACCTTCGATCTCGCTCGCATTGCAGAAGAGTCGGGCTTCGACACCGTCACCATTGGGCATCACCACTTCATGCCCGGAAATCTGAGTGATCCACTCACGTTCCTTGCTGCAGTCGCTGCTCGCACCTCAACTGTTCGAGTTGGAACAGGAATCTTCCAGCTGCCGATTCATAATCCAGTGCGCGTTGCGGAACAGGTTGCAACCATCGATCAGATTTCTGGTGGTCGAGTCACACTCGGCGTGGGTATGGGTTGGTGGCCACTCGAATACGAGGTTCATGGTTCAAATTTCAAAGAACGCGGTGCTCGAATGGAAGAAGCACTCACGATCATGCGTCTTGTGTGGCAGAACGAGAACACGGCCTTCGAAGGTCGATTCCACTCGTTCCCCGAGCTCACCGTTCATCCTCGGCCGCTGCAATCGCCCAACCCTCCGCTTTGGGTGGCCGGCGTTGCGCCCGCCGCAGTTGATCGGGCAGCACGACTTGGCGATGCGTGGATCTGTGGTCCCGTGCAATCACTTGCTGCAGCCCTTCACTGCCTCGACATCTATCGACCGGCGTGCGCTGCGCTCAACAAGCCCGCCGATTGGGTTCTGCGTCGATACGCCTGGGTAGGCGAAAGTGATGAACAGGTCCGCACTGAGGTACTTCCCGTCTACGTCGATGGGCTCATGGTCCACTGGCGCGAATCCGCCGAGGAAAAAGAAGAGAAGGAACTCTTCGCCCGTATCGATGCCGGGGAAAACATCACCGCCGAAGACATTGCCGCCGACCGCCTTTTGTGGGGCGATCCGGAACGCGTCATCGGGCAGATCCGAAGTTACGAAGCCTCAACGCAATGCGACCACGTTCACACCGCCTTTGGCGCAGGACTTCCGGCCGATACGGGCCAAGCCTCCCTAGGAAGCTTTGAGGACATTGCCGCGATGATTCGCCTCTTCGGGCGTGAGGTCATTCCTGCTTTCGAATGAACATTCTTTGTCCTAGATTGCCATCGGTCACCTGACAAGAAAAGGACACTATGAAGACTCAGTTCTCCCCGAAGTATGCACTCGGTGCCGTCGTTGTCGCTGCAGCGCTGCTCTTGGGCGCATGCGGCAGCTCCAGCAGCGACTCAGCGAAGTCCGATGCAAGCACCACCACTGCAGCGCCCAAGACCCTCAAAATCGTCGTGACTAACGACGACGGCTACGACTCAGATGGCCTCAACGCAATCACCGAAGCACTGCGCGCCCAGCCCAATGTCGAGGTCACCGTTGTTGCTCCCGCCACACAACAAAGCGGTAAGGGCGGCACCGTCACTGGTGGAACGCTGAGCGCCACCGACCTCAAGACCAAAGGTGGCTACCCCGTCAAGGCCGTTGCTGGAACACCAGCCGACGCCATGATTTGGGCGATTGAACAAAAGGGAATCGATTTCACCCCCGATTTCGTTTTCTCCGGAATTAACGCCGGCGCCAACCTCGGGCCCGTTGTTGATATTTCAGGAACGGTTGGAGCCGCTCGCGCCGCAGTGCAGCGTGGAATTCCGGCGATGGCATCAAGCAATGGCGCGATTGCGGGACCGTTTGCATTTACCGAATCAGCCAAGATCGTTATTGAATGGTTCACGAAGAACCGCGACGCAATCGCAAACGGAACCATCGACAAAACCCAGGTGTTCAACCTGAACATCCCGACCTGTGCAACCGGTGCAGTTCGAGGAGAAGTTGTCGTTCCGATCTCAACAACTGACAACTCCTTCTTGACCAAGCAGCCCGACTGCCTGTCAACCGTTGCCGCTCCGAACAACGATGTTGGTGCGTACATGGTTGGATTCGCAGCGCTGTCGATGCTGAACGCCAGACCAGCCGCGTAAGTCACTGCTGATTGCTATCGCGCTCTGATCTTCAGAGCGCGATAGCAATCTCGTACACGCGGTTACGAGCAACCGCAAAGAGTTCCGCCACTTCCGCGGCGGCGTCTTTCTTCGAAAGGCCCCGACCAAGCGCGAGTTCGACCGCTTCTCGAATCTCCACCTCAGTAGGTTCTGCTGCAGGCGGGGCACCATCGAGCACCAGTACATATTCTCCGCGTGGATCGATCTCGGCGCATCTCTCAATCGCCCCAGAAACGGTGCCACGCCAGATTTCTTCATGGAGTTTGGTCAATTCACGCGCAAGCACGATGCGACGTTCACCACCGCACACATCGGCAAGATCATTGAGGGTCTTTTGAAGCCGATGCGGGGCCTCGAACAAGACCGCCGTTCGATGCTCTTGCGAAAGTTCCCGAAGTCGCAGCGCCCGCCCCGATCCTTTTCGAGGGAGAAATCCCTCGAAAACGAATCTCGAGGTTGTGAGACCACTCGCAACAAGCGCATGCAGCACGGCGGAAGGACCTGGAACGACTTCAACGGTGACTCCCGCTGCGATCGCTCGTGAGACCAAGAACTCTCCGGGATCGGACACCCCTGGCATCCCTGCGTCGCTCACTAAGGCCACGACATCGCCGCGTTGCACATGTCCGATAACTCGTTCTGCAGCATCACCCTCGGTGTGTTCGTTCACGACGATGTAGGTCGGCGACGCAATCCCGAAATGCGACAACAAACGACCGGTGCGTCGCGTGTCCTCACAGGCAACCACTGCTGCCTGGCCAAGTGCTTCAAGCGCTCTTGGCGAGAGATCTCCAAGATTGCCTATGGGAGTTCCAACGAGAACCAAGCGACCAGACATTGAAGAGTTCATTGAACCTCCAGTCGGTTGCCTTTGACAACGCCCCAACGGGCGAATGCGCCAGCTTCGGTTTCAACAACAGAGCGCGAGCGCAGAACGAAGGCTCCGAGACGACACGGCTTCATTGTTGTGAGTCGAAGAACGACACCGTCGCTGTCGAGATGGGCGACATCGATTGAGAACCTCATGCCAACCGTGTGCACCGATTTCGCTCGCGTGAGGAGCAGTGCCCCTTCGATGCCGTCTCGACCAAGTAATCCCCGCCGACGATCGCGTCGGGTCACTGCGATTTCAAGCGTGGCCAGTACGCGTCCGTCGAGAACCAACCAATTGCCCGAAGATTCACTCGACGACATATCGCCGATGCTACGAGCCTCAGACGTTGAAGCGGAACTCCATCACGTCACCATCGACAGGCTGGTACTCCTTGCCTTCAACTCGGAGAATGCCCGCATCGCGAGCTTTCGACCAGGCCCCGACCTCGAGCAGCTCATCCCAATGGATGACTTCGGCCCGAATGAACCCTCGCTCAAAATCGGTGTGGATGACACCTGCGCACTGAGGGGCCTTGTAGCCAGCACGGAACGTCCATGCCCGTGATTCTTTCTCGCCGGTGGTGAAGTAGGTGCGGAGCCCGAGCATTCGGTAGGCGGCGTGAAGGAACCTCGGCAACGCTCCTTCACCAAGCCCGAGTCCTTCGAGCATCTCCACCCGCTCATCGGCGTCGAGCATCGCTGCTTCCGCTTCAAGCTGAACACACATGCCAATGACTTCGCCGTGACCACCGAATTCTTCGATCACGGGTGCGGTCTTTTCATCGATACGGTCAAGATCGCTCTCGCTGACATTGACGATTGCGAGCACTGGCTTATTGGTCAGCAGGAAATAGCTTTTGATGAGATCGCGAGATTCCGCATCAAGGTCGCTGCGGTAGAGCGGTGTTCCTTCTGAAAGGATCTCGAGTGCTTTGCCAAGTGCCTCAACCTCATCGGCAATGAATCGATCCTGCTTCGCTGCTTTGCGACGCTTCTCGATTTGGTTTTCGACAGTTTCGAGATCAGCAAGCGCAAGTTCGATTTCAACGATGCGCAGGTGTTCCAAGGGATCAGAAGGACCGGGGACGTCATCGTCTTCGAACGCGCGCAGCACAAACACAATCGCGTCGGATTCGCGGATGTTGGCGAGGAACTTGTTGCCGAGGCCTTCCCCGGTGCTGGCCCCTTCGACGAGGCCACCAATGTCGACGAACTGCACGCTGGCAGGGATGACCGACTTGGTATTGCTCATGATCGCGAGCTTCTCCAAACGATGATCGGGCACTTTGGCCACACCAACGTTGGGATCCTTCGTAGCGAAGGCGTAGGGCGCAGCAAGAGCGCCGCCTCCGGCGAGAGCGTTATAGAGCGAGGACTTGCCTGCGTTTGGCAGACCGACAAAACCGAACTTTTCCATGAGGGTGCGAGGCTACATGGCCCCCACCCTCAGAATTTGAGGACAAACCCTGGCTGACCACCCCACCCTCAACTCTGCCAGCGCTTATCCCTGGGAGGTGATTGGTCCCCCGCCTGGCCTTGGGCCTAAGGTTTCGTCCCTATGTCAAAGAAAACCAACAAGCGCCGCACGAACGCCCGTCGCAAGCCGGCCAACCACGGCACCAAGCCCAACGCCGGTCGCGGCTGATTCAGCCTCCTGCCGTCACGTCGCGCCGTTTCTCGTGCTCAGCCAACCATCAAAGGAACTCGTCACTGTCCCGAACCCTGAAAAGGGTCGCGATTACGAGATCCTCTGCGAAACCGATGAACTGACCTGCATCTGTCCCGTCACAGGTCAGCCGGATTTCGCGACCGTTCGCATTACCTATGTGCCTGACGAGTTTCTCGTTGAACTCAAAAGCCTCAAGATGTACATCTGGTCCTACCGTAACGAAGGCGCCTTCCACGAGGCCGTCACAAATACCATCCTCGATGATCTCGTGCGGGTTCTTTCGCCGCGACGAATGACCGTCGAAACGGTGTGGAAAGTTCGCGGTGGTGTCCTCACCACCGTCACTGCGTCGCACCCGTAGCGCACGCGTTCACCGCCGCGCATTCCCTAAACGAGAGAGTACGAGCTATTCCGCTCCTGGCATCTCGGGAGGAATCTCAGTGCGCTCAACAACACTCGCCGGCGGCCCTTGTGCCGGAGGTGGTGTGACTTTGCCTGCCGAAATGTCAACAAGTTTTCCGATTCGGTCGATGACGGCCCACGTGAGGCGATCACCACCGACCGTTGAGAGGTGCACATTGTCTTTCTGGCGCACACCGCGTACGACACCATCTGCGTTGGGCAAATTGGCGACAAATTGGAAGTCCGAATCGGTGAAGAACGGCCAGGTGTCGAAGTACTGAATCCACGGACGAGACTGCGCTTCTGTCCAGTAGATATAACTCAGCTCGTCCATACCCTTCGTCTTTGTTCCAGGACCCATCGGCGGAGGCCCACACCAGATCGTGATTCGATCATTCGTCGGCGATTTCAAGAGATCCATCGTGGCAGCAACTCGCCGCCGATATTCCGCCAACCACGGTTCGGAAAAGCGCTCGAGAACTTTGTTCTCCGCATCAACCATGTTCTGACCGTCGTTCGCTCCAAACATGATGACGAGAATCGCTGGATTCGCCGGGAACACATTCTTGACTAAGTGCTCTGGCCAGTTGAAGTAATCGGGCCGAGCCAACCCAGTCGAGACACGAAAATCCAATGTTGGGGTAAAGACGCCCGTCGACTGCGTTATCCGCTGAAACGACGTGCCGAAGGTCTGCGTAATGGAGTCGCCACCAACCCAGATCTTCATCGGTTCCGCAGGAGTAGGAGCAGTAAGTTCTGGGACCTTTTGTGCTTCAGCCGCTGCGGCTGCACTTTCTGCCTCGGCCTGCTGGCGCAAAAGTTCTTCAACGTCGATCCCACTGCTTTGGTTTTTGCCGATCGCATCGTCAATCGCGTTACGGAAGAAGTTGATCTGGAACGTGTCGGTCACTGAAGCGACCGTCTTGGCGATTCCGTTACGCCAACCGTCACCCTTCGCGTTGCTCTTGCGCAACGTTGCATCCGCATTGAGGAGTCCGGCGATACAAAATGCCAGAACAACCACAACCAGAATCATGCCTGCCGACATCGTGCCTTCCCGACGAGGGCGGAGTGGTTCAAAAAGCTTTCGCCAATTGGCACGTGGTCTTTCACCTGACGGCTTTTGCTGTTGGCTCATCGCGGACCCTCCATCAGAATTGGAAATAGATGAATGGCGCGATCCCCTCGGGACCAAGCGCATCAATAAGAACAAGACCACCGGCAAGCGCAGCGATTTGTAGTGCGGGTGCCCAGGTCGCAAACCACACTTCAGCTTTCTGTGGGATGCGGGGCGGCACGAACTGAGAGGCAACACTCGCCACGATGACGATGACCAACAGCAGGCTGACGCCAGCGCTGGAGCCGCCCGAGGCAAACAGACGACCAAGAAGAGAGAACGCGCCATCGATCGACTGGGCCCGGAAGAACACCCAGGCCAAACACACCACGTTGAAGACCAAGAACCACTGCATCGATTTCACAAGAAGCGGAGGCAGACCGAGTTCATGGCCTTTCCATTTGGCACGAACAATGCGTTCCGCCACGAGATAACCGCCGTGAATTGCGCCCCAAACAACAAAAGTCCAGTTCGCTCCATGCCACAATCCGCCGATGATCATGACGAGGAATAAGTTCCTGTACATCATGGCTTTCGAACCACGGTTTCCGCCGAGCGGAATGTAGAGATAGTCACGCAACCAACGTGACAACGTCATATGCCAACGGTTCCAGAAGTCCTGCAATGAGAGGGCGATATACGGAGAATCAAAGTTCTGCGGGAACCTGATTCCGAGGAGCAACGCGATTCCGATTGCGATGTCGGTATAGCCACTGAAATCTGAGTAGATCTGAATCGCGTAGGCATAAATCGCCAAAAGCACAGCGAGCGACCCATAACCATCTGGGTTCGCAAAGACTGGATCCACGATCTGAGTCGCCAAGAAACTCGAAACCACAACTTTCTTGAACATGCCGCGGAAAATAAGCATGAATGCTTCGCCCGACCGCACATAGCGGGGATCAGGTTGTTCCTCGAGCTGAGGGGCAAACTCACTCGCCCGCACGATGGGTCCAGCAACGAGGTGAGCAAAAAACGAAAGGTAGACGCCGAAGTCAAGAAAATTGAGAGGCTTGCGCCACTCACCTCGACCGATATCGATCACATAACTGATCGCCTGGAATGTGAAGAACGAAATTCCAATGGGCAAAATAACGTTGAGTAGTGGAGAGTCGACTGAGATTCCGATCGACCGCATCTTTTCGGTAATGCTCGAAAGAAAAAAGTCGACATATTTGAAATAACCCAGAATGCCGAGATTGACAATGACGGCAATTCGCACAATCCATCGACTCAGGTTGGTCCGCTCTCCTTCTGGAGTGAGCGAGCGAAATACCGCCAAGCCGAAAAACCAATTGATGCCAATGCTCAGGAAGAGCAGCAACAAGTAGTTCCAGTCCCACCACCCATAGAAGACAAAACTCGCGGCGAGGATGAACCAGCGCCATGCGATCTTGTGGGGTCGGAGTATCCAACTCACGGTGAAGACCACCAAGAAGAAGACCGCGAAATCGATGGTGGGGAAAAGCATGGAGAGGTTTCCCAGATGGATGGAGAAGCGAACTGATGAGGGGGCCCTCTCAGTGAGAAAGGCCAGTGCCGAAACTACCGCAGTGCCATTGGAGTTTTCGGGCATACGCGCTCTCTGAGACCGATAGGGTCACGCCGTGCTTGATCACGTGTTTACCGATGCCATCGGAGCGCTTCGCGATGCCTTCGAAGGGGCGATGCTTGAACGGCAAGCCTTCGAAGAGCGATTCAACATGGACATGCTTTTGGGCGATATGACGTGGGAAACCACCTACGGACTCCCGGGCGAGGGCGTTCCACCTCGAGTCCAAGCCGACCTCACCCTCACATGGCCCACCTGGGCCCAAACTGCCTATCGGTCGTGGTACATCGGAGAAACTCTCGATGAAGCTCCTCGAATCGACATTGAACTCGTCCTGCGTGTTCAACGACTGTCATCGGCTCCTGACCCCGCAGCACTTATCGCCGCACTTCCCGACACCAGCCCGGCGATTGGGCAAGACCGTCTTGAGCGCTCGGGTCCGACCGTCGAGACAATCTTCGATGGAAGCTTTGATCACCCCGAGTATGCGATCGAAGTCAGTTATGAAGGCAGTTACGAAGTCGACGAAGAAACGTTGGCCGACGGAACTCGGCTTGACGACAACCTCGGTGCCATGGGCGGTTGGATTTCATCGATCCTCGTGAAGGTCGGAGATCTCCCTTGGGATTTTCTCCCTCAGATGGAACAACCGTCCTAATTCAGTCGGCCCCGTTCAGCCAACCTCGCTCAGCCAACCTCGTTCAAAACGAATCGGGTTCTGGCAATAGGTCGGGGAATACCGGGTCTCGACCTTCGGCCTTTGCCGTGAATGTCTCGACCATGTCGGAGGGCTGGAACATACCTGTCTGCCATGTCGCAATGTGATTCAGTCCGTCGGTCACGCTGTGATCTCGCGAGTACAGGAGCATTTCTTTCGTGCCCCAGATAGCGAGCGGACTCTTTGATGCGATTTCGTGAGCGATAGCAAGAACTCCAGCGACGAGTTCCTCGTGGGTTGGGAAGATCTCGTTGATGAGTCCCACCTCGAGGGCCCGTTGGGCAGACAAACGTCGACCGGTATAGGCCATTTCACGCGCAACGCCATCGGGAATGAGTTTCGGGAGGCGTTGCAACGTGCCGACATCGGCGGTCATTCCGATGTTGATTTCCTGAATCACAAAGAACGCATCTGCTGACGCATATCGCATATCAGCAGCCGTCACCATGTCGACAGCGCCACCAATACACCCTCCTTGAATTGCGACAAGCACAGGCATGCGAACTCGCTCAAACGAGGTGAAGCTCTCCTGCAACATGAGTGCGGTTTGACGCAGTCGGGCACGTACGCGGCCCATTTCATGAGAATCATCAGGCGTTATCGCCGTATCGCCAGAAGTAAAGACACCAAGATCCATGCCCGCACTGAAGTGACGACCAGTGGAGGACACAACGATCGCCCGTACGTCGCCCCGCGCATCAAGCCCGCGAACAACTTCGGGAAGCTCCGTCCAAAACTCTCGGACCATTGAATTGAGATCGTCGGGACGGTTCAAGCGAATATGGGCGACCTTGTCGGTCACCTCAACATCGAAGCATGAAGAACTCAACGACGAACTCATAACGCACCCTTCACGAGTACCGAGAGGTTTACCTGTGGACGTGCGCCGAGGTGAGAAACAGCTTCGGCCGCAACGATGGAAGCGGTGCGACCTGCCGTAAGGAGATCGGAACCCCCAACCCACGCAGAGAGGAACCCTGCGGCGTAGAGGTCACCCGCACCAGTTGTGTCGACAAGGTTTGCAGGGGCCGCTGGAATATCGACACGCTCGCCGTCGGACGAGATGATCACGGACCCCGCCTCGCTACGAGTGAGACATGCGATTGCGCAATGGCCGGCGACGCGACGAGCGGCCTCGTCGAAGTCTTCGACTTCGTAGAGCGAACAGATCTCGTCTTCATTGGCAAAAAGAATGTCGACGTGATGTTCAACGATCTCTAAGAATTCGGCGCGATGGCGATCGACGCAAAATCCGTCGGAAAGTGTGAATGCGACTCGGGTGCCTGCGCTTGCAGCCCAACCCATCACATTCCGAAGTGCGCTCTTGGCGGCGGGCTCATCCCACAGATAGCCCTCGAGGTACACAACCCGTGCGGTCGGCACGAGCGAAAGATCAATATCGTCGGTCGTGAGCTGACCGGCGACACCTAATGAGGTGTTCATTGTTCGTTGTGCATCGGGTGTGACACAGATCAGGCAACGAGCAGTTCCGGCCGCCGCTGCCGCACCGACCGCAGGGAAGCCATGGAACGCGACACCAGCGGCGCGAATGTCGTGGGCGAAAACCTCACCCAGGTCGTCGTCGGCGACTTTGCCGATGAACGCCACTGAAGTTCCGAGCGAGGCCAGACCAGCTGCGGTATTCGCAGCAGAGCCACCAGAGATTTCAACCGCTGGAGGCATCGCCGCATAGATAGTGCGAGCACGATCGGGATCGGTTAATTGCATCGAACCCTTCACCATCCCGTGATCCTCCAAGAAGGAATCATCGGTCTGGGCAAGTACGTCGACAATCGCATTGCCAACGCAGAGAACATCAAGGGATCGGTCTGAGGGAGGAAGGAGCGCAGTCATCGAGTCCGACCCTACGCTGGCTCCGTGACCGATACAGAACTTCTCCCCCACGACGGCGAACCCAACCCCTACCGCCTCGACGGCCCCATTCGACCCGTCCGCTACGAACTCACCCTTGAACCCGATCTTGAAGCCGCCACCTTCGCCGGCGAGGTCCTGATTTCCGTTCTGGTCACCGCACCGACTGACACCATCGCGTGCAACGCCCTCGACCTCGACATCCTCGCCGCTGAACTCACCGAAGGCCCCCTCTCTGACGGCACACCTCTCGCCGTCACCGGCGTCAGTCTCGATGCCGAAACCGAGCGAGTCACTTTCACGCTCGAACGCACTCTCCTTCCTGGAGAAGCGCATCTCCGCGTCCGGTTCAACGGACAACTCAACGACAAACTGCGCGGCTTCTATCGCTCCACGTTCACCGATACCGATGGCGTTGAGCAGGTCATCGCCACCACCCAATTCGAAGCCACCGATGCTCGACGAGCATTCCCCTGCTGGGACGAACCCGACCACAAAGCATCCTTCGCCATTTCCCTGATCGTCGACGAAGACCTCTTCGCCGTTTCCAACGCATCGGAACGTTCACGCGTACCTGCACCTGATCGCATCGGAAAACATCTCGTGCGCTTTGCCGAGACAATTGTGATGTCGACCTATCTCGTGGCCTTCGTTGTCGGCCCACTCGAAGCCACCGCCCCGATCGACGTCGATGGCACGCCTATGCGAGTCATCTACCCCAAGGGGAAGGGCCACCTCACCGATTTTGCCCTCGAGGTTGGCGCCTTCTGCCTTCAACACTTCACGAACTACTACGGAATTCCCTATCCAGGCGACAAACTTGATCTGGTTGCTGTCCCTGATTTCGCGTTCGGCGCAATGGAGAACCTCGGATGTGTCACATTCCGCGAGATCCTTCTGCTGGTTGACCCCGCCACCACCACTCAAGCAGAACTGCTCAACGTCACCGACGTCATTAATCACGAACTCGCCCACATGTGGTTTGGCGATCTCGTCACGATGAAGTGGTGGAACGGCATTTGGCTCAATGAAGCCTTCGCCACCTTCATGGAAATGCATGCGACTGATGCGTTCCGTCCACAGTGGGATCGCTGGACAACATTCGGACTCTCACGAACGGCCGCGTTCGATACCGATTCGCTCACGAACACTCGTCCGATTGAGTACCCCGTCATTTCACCCGCCGATGCCGAAGGAATGTTCGACATCCTCACCTACGAAAAAGGCGCTGCGGTTGTTCGCATGCTCGAGCAGTACCTCGGCGAAGACCAATTCCGTTCGGGCATCCGCCAGTACCTCCTAGAGCACGCCTACGGCACTACAGAAACCACCGATCTGTGGGACGCCATCGAATCAGCAACTGGCGAACCCGTTCGTCGAATCATGGACTCGTGGATCTTCCAAGGCGGCTTCCCCGTCATCTCTGTCGATATCGTCAACGACGGCCGAACCCTGCGCCTTTCACAGCACCGCTTTGGGTATGCCGGCGATCTTGGCGACGGCGAATCAATCATTCCTGCACACGACGACACAGCCCAGTGGATTGTCCCCCTCATCTTTTCGCAACGCAGTGCAACAGACGGCGTGATCACGTTCGAAAAGGTCCTTCTTGATCAACCATCAATCGATATTGATCTAATCGAGCCAGCAACCTGGATCTATGTCAACACCGAGGGCACCGGTTTCTACCGAGCCCGCTACGCACCTGACCTTCGTGCTGCGTTGGTGACGCATGCCCAAACTGATCTCTCGGCGATTGAGCGGTACGGACTTGTTGACGACATCTGGGCCTCGGTGCTTGCCGGCGACCTTGAGGCCCACGACTTTCTTGAGGTTGCCGAAGCGTTCCGCGAAGAAACAGATCTCTCTGTATGGCAAAGAATCATCGCTGGCCTCACAGCACTCGACCGCATCCTCGATGGCGATGGGCGGGCAGCACTTCACAACCGAGTGCGCGGACTCATCAACCCGGCGTATGAAGAACTCGGCCCCGAACCTCGCCCCGAAGATTCAGACCGCGACCGCGCTCTTCGCGGCGTTTTGTTTGAAGCCCTTGGGGTCCTTGGCGGCAACATCGACGTCCGGTCCCGAGCTCATGTGATTCTCGACATCGGTGCACTCGAACCAGACCCTGCGCTCGTGGCGGCCTCGGTCAACATCGTTGCAGCGACCGGGACATCCGCCGACTTCGATGAGTTCATTCGCCGTATGAAGAACGCGCCGACCCCACAAGAGGAACTTCGCTATCTCGGAGCGCTCGCCGATTTCCCTGACCCGGATCTCATCGCCCGATTGGTTCGAATGACATTGACCGACGAGGTGCGGAGTCAGAACGCTCCACTTCTCCTCCGTCGGGCACTTTCAAATCGTGATGCTGGCGAAATCGCATGGTTCTTCGTGAGTTCTGAATGGGAAGCGATCACCACTCGCCTGCCATCGAATTCGATTGCACGTTTCCTTGAGGGAATCCGCGGATTGTCGAAACTTGGAACCGCAGCCGAAGTCATGGTCTTTTTCGAGACCCACGAGGTACCTCAAGGCGACAAGATCCTCGCCCAGCACCTTGAACGCCTCGAAGTGAATGTTGCGTTGCGTCAACGCGAGTCAGAGCGACTCGCGCGCCGACTGCTTCACAGCCGTTGATTCCGTTCGATTCGGAACGTGTCCGAATCAGAGCCACTTCTTACGGCGGAAATAGAAATACAGGCAACTTGTTGTCACAAGCATTAATCCGAGTGCGCCGTAGTACCCGAACCTCCAATGAAGTTCTGGCATATTGGTGAAATTCATGCCGTAGATGCCCGCGATCAATGTCGCAACAATGAGGATTGCACCCCAAGAGGTCATCTTCTTCATCACTTCGTTCATTCGGTTAGATGTGAGGGCAAGACTTGCGTCGACGACATTTCCCATGAGTTCACGTTGTGTATCGATCTGGTCGAGGACACGCAGGAGATGATCGAAAACGTCTTCGAAGTAGACGATCGATGCTTCTTCAACCCATGGCACCTCGCGGCGGAGCAACGAAAGTACAACGTCGCGCAATGGGACGACCCTGCGACGAAACGTAATCATCGATCGCCGCAGATCGAGGAGTTCCTGCTGAAGCGATCCATCCGACGGAGGCCCCAAGTCGAAGAGGGTCTCCTCAATGACTTCCAGCGCATCCTCTGCTCGTTCGGCTTCGCCGAAGTACCCATCGACTAATTCGTCGAGGAGGCAATAGAGGAGGAACCCGACGCCAGGATCCAGACTCCGAATACGTTCGTAGCGACGTGTGACTTCGGCGATTGGGAACGTTTCACCGTGATCATTCGTTTCGCGGACAGTCACTAACCAGTTCGGCCCTAGAAAGAAATCGACCTCGCACATATCGCCGTCCCCGGCGCGGGCATAGGCGACCAAAAAAGCATGGCTCGGATACCGATTGAGTTTCGCCCGCTGGCCATGTTTGCGAACATCCTCTACCGCTAATTCGTGGAGATTGAGCCCCTGAGCAATCTCATCGAGGTCGCCGTCATCAGGACCACTGTGGTCAACCCAGACCAGATTTGAGGGATCAGTAATCGCAGACACAATAGCTTCAATGCCGTTCACCGACCACGAGGTCTCGCCGTTGTACACCGTTGCGTTCAACATGTCGCGGCGACCTCGGATCATTCGCTAGAGACTGCGGCTTCGCGTTCTGTCGCACTGAGCCCGTGATAACGCCGCTCCCACCGAGCGGCAAAACGTTGTGCACCCCACGCGAGAGCGATCACGAGTACAACAACGCCAAGTCCTCGTAGATGCTGATAGCCACTTCCCGCTGTCCCCATTGAGACCACCGAAGTGGGCCACACAAACCAACTAGCTGCGAGACAAACAACCAAATACGACGGGCGATAGCGGCCAAGACCACAGGCAGCAAGCAGTGCGAATCCTGTCACCAGATACCAGGGCCAAATCACCGGGCCGAGCAGAACATACGCAACCAACATCACACCAGTGGCTTTGATGTATCCGACTCGGGGACTACGCATCAGCATCACGAACGCAACTACTGCGGTCGCCAAAAGACCGAGAGCCCGGACACCAGACGCAAGAAGTTGGCCATCGACGTCGAGTCCGATCCCGTTGAGGATCTCAGCGATGCTGAACCCCAGCTTGGTGGTTGGCGAATAGGTGTCGTTGACTTTTCCCGTGCTCGTAAGAGCGGTGACCCAGCCCGGACCCAGACCAACCAGGACACAACCGACAACGATTGCGGCGATTGACGAGGCAAAGACCGCAGCTGTCGTAACAACACGTTCTTTCCACGTGGCAATTGCCCCGCGCCAGCACCAACCGAGGTACAACAAACCGACAGCCGCGGGAAGTTTCACCGCGGTTGCAGCAGCGATGAGCGCGACTGCCAACTTCTTCTTGTCCCGCTGCGCCGCGGCAAGACCGAGCGCGAGGAAACCGAACATCAGCGCATCGTTATGAGCTCCACCGATGATGTGCAGAATCATGATCGGATTGCCAATGCCGATGGCGATTGCGACAGCC
>JBIIVE010000107.1:0-5855 GCA_044339605.1 Acidimicrobiales bacterium | reverse complement strand
GCGTAGTCCTGCCTTTGTGAATGGGACCGCAGCGATGACAGAGAAGTGGCATCGTGCAGCGCTTCGTGCTCCGTATCGGTCTGCGGATCGTCGTGCAGCAGTAGCCGAATTTGTTGCCGACATTCCGCTTTCCGAGACAGACGTTTCCTGGAACGCGCTTCAGAAGTCAGCGAACAATCTCGCGAATCTCGATGTTCCACTTTTGCTTGTATGGGGTGGCCGCGATCGTGTGTTCCACGATCGGTTCTTGGGCGACCTGTTGCAGCGGGCCCCGCACGCCGCCGTTCATCGATTCCCTCAGGCCGCGCATCTCGTTCCGCTTGACGAACCAATGGCTGAAATCGCCTCGACCTGGCTTGAAAACGTGCTCGGTCACAAACCAGTAGTTGAGGAATCAGCCCGAAATTCGCCAAGCAGCGATTCGTTCGTCGCCATCACCAACGGATTGTTGTCTCGTTCCAACGATGACGACCCAGCGTTCACCGACCGCAATGGTGCTGTCTCTTGGAAGTCGCTTGCCCATGACGCCACCGACATAGCGAGCATGCTTGTGCGGGCTGGTCTCGCGACTGGCGATCGGGTCGCCATGCTTGTGCCGCCTAGTTCAGATCTTCTTGCGGCGTCGTTTGGAGTGTGGCTTGCTGGCGGCGTGTTGGTCGTGGCTGATAGTGGGCTCGGGGCGCGCGGTCTTCGAACAGTGCTTCGCGGAGCAAACCCGAAGTGGGTATTCGGAACCTCGAAAACTCTCACTGCCGCGAAAGCGTTGGGGTGGACTCCGGGCGCACGAATGATTTGCACCAGTCGATTCCCGCATGCGATTTCACTGACGACACATCGTTCGTCAACCTCAATTGAGCTTCCAGAACTTCGTCCCGAGTTTGAAGCTGCAGTTGTGCACACATCGGGCTCGACCGGTCCGGCAAAGCCAGTTCGGTACCAGCACGGAGCGTTAGCAGCGCAGCGAGATGTCATTGTTGAGTCGTTCATGATGTCGGCAGAGCAAGGTTTCCTCACTTCGTTTGCACCGTTCATCTTGTTGGGGCCTGCACTTGGTGTTCCATGTGTTCTGCCCGATATCGATGTCACGAAGCCCGCTGAACTCGATTTTGACCGTTTCGCTCAGGTCATCGAGTCTTCGCGAGTTGATGTTGCATGGCTTTCGCCGGCGTCGGCTCGTCGCATCGTCGACACCGCAAATGGACGAACGATTGAACTTCGCCTTGTGATGCTTGCGGGTGCTCCGATTTCCACCCAATTGGCGTCATCAATTGCGGCGGTAACCGGTGCCGACGTTCGATCGCCCTGGGGAATGACTGAAGCGATGCCCATTACCGATGGGGTTGGCGCAACAACCACAGTTGTTGACGGAACCAACACGGGAACGCCACTCCCTGGTGCCGAGGTCATGGTGCTTTCACTTGAGGATTCCGAACCTCAGCCGCTTCCGAATGGTCAGTGGGGTGAACTCGCAGTTCACGCTCCGTGGATGTTCGATGGCTATGACCAGCAGTGGGGAACCCAACAGCACTCGGAATTCATTTTGAACGGTCAACGTTTCCACCGCACTGGTGACCTCGGCCTAATTGATGCCGCCGGCGCGCTCCATCAACTTGGTCGGGTGCAACACGCTTTGTTTCTGGCAAGGCAAACGATGCCATGCGTACTTGTTGAAGATCCGATCTCAACCGAACTCGGCCGTCAGGTTGCTGCTGTAGGGGTTGGCCCCGTCGGGACGCAGGTGATTGCGGTTGTGATTCAGGCCGAAGGGAAACTTCGTCTGGCCGATGCCGGTACCACCTCAAAAGTTCGCCACTGCTCATCATTCGAGATCGCCGCAGTGCTGGAAGGCGAACTTCCCGTCGACATCAGGCATCAGTCGAAGGTCAAACGCGAGGTCCTTGCAGCCTCGGCATCAGAATTCCTGGCGGGACGATGAAGGTTCTTGTCACCGGGGGATCAAGTCTTCTGGGCCGGACAGTGGCAAACCTTCTTGTTGCTGGAGGCGACGATGTGACCTGCTTCCAGCGAAGTGCATCGGGTTCAAAAGCTGTTGATGTTCTCGGAGACATCCGAGATCGTGCCGAGTTGTTCGCGGCGGCCGACGGCGTCGACGCTGTGGTTCATCTCGCCGCGCTTGTTGCGCCCAAAGCGCCATGGGCAGACATGGTGGCGATCAACGTTGACGGAACTCGCAATGCATTGAATGCGGCGGTCGCCGGCGGTCGCTTCGTGTACATCTCGAGCCCATCGGTGGCGTTCCACGATCAGGCAAGTGTTGGCCTAGGGGCGCTTGCCGCCGATTATTCGGGCCGCGATGGCTACGCCCGATCAAAAGCCCTCGCTGAGAATGTTGTGCGTTCTGAATCAACGATTCCCACGGTGATTCTTCGCCCGCACTTAGTGTGGGGTCCGGGCGACACACAACTCATCGGCCGAATCGTCGATCGTGCGCGCTCGGGGAAGTTGGTTCTGCCCGACGGGGGACGAGCGCTCGTCGACACCACCTATCTCGACGATGCAGCCGCAGGAATCCTCGCCGGACTCGACCACTGCGTTGCCGGCGACGAGGCCACAACGCGGCCGCTCGTCATCACCGGTGGTGAACCGAGGCCACTTCGCGACCTGGTCTCATCCATCCTTGAAGCTGCCGGTATTGAACGAATGCCGAGGTCCGTGCCCGCTCCGGTCGCCGGTCTCCTCGGTTCGCTGATGGATCGGGTCTGGCCAGGGTCAGAGCCTCCGCTCACACATTTTGCTGCTCGCCAACTTTCGGTGGCCCACTGGTTTGACCAGCGCGAGACCAGAAGGATCCTCGGATGGGAGCCGACCGTTGGGCTTGATGAAGGGTTCAATCGACTGCGAGCGGCATTCGCCTCTTCGAGTGATTCTGGGCACTCGTAAGGGAATGTGCCCCTAGAGGGTTGATTGGCCCGGGGTATTTGTTACTATCGCCATAGGAGAAATTATCTCGACCATCCTCCTGGAGCCCCCTGATGGCCAGCACCGAACTTGATCTTGACCTCGGCCGGTACAAACTCGGCTGGAGTGACGCTGAGGATTACGTCTTTAAGCCCAAACGTGGCCTCGACGAAAACATCATTAAAGAGATGTCGTGGATGAAGGGCGAGCCCGACTGGATGCGCGATTACCGCCTCAAGTCCTACGCACAATTCCTCAAGCGTCCGATGCCCAACTGGGGCGGCGACATGTCAGAGATTTTCTTCGACGACATTTTCTATTACATCAAGCCGACCGATCATCAGGTCGATGCGTGGGATGAACTTCCCGATTCAGTGAAGGAAACCTACGAGAAACTCGGAATTCCCGAAGCCGAACGTAAGTACCTCGCTGGCGTTACCGCGCAGTACGAATCCGAAGTTGTGTACCACAAGAACCGTGAAGATCTTGAAGCCCAAGGCGTCATCTTCACCGACATGGACACGGCACTTCGCGAGCATCCCGAAATCGTTCGTGCCTACTTCGGCACCGTGATTCCGTCGAACGACAACAAGTTTTCTGCGCTCAACTCCGCGGTGTGGTCTGGTGGCTCGTTCATCTATGTCCCACCGGGTGTTTCGGTCGAGATGCCACTTCAGGCCTACTTCCGCATCAATGCGGAAAACATGGGTCAGTTCGAACGCACATTGATCATCGCCGATGAAGGCAGCCAGGTTCATTACATCGAAGGTTGCTCGGCTCCGGTGTACACCTCCGATTCGCTGCATTCAGCAGTCGTTGAAATCATCGTCAAGCCCAGTGCTCGCGTGACGTACACGACCATTCAGAATTGGTCGAACAACGTGTTCAACCTCGTCACCAAGCGTGCTCGAGTTGAAGCCGAAGGTCATATGGAGTGGATCGACGGAAACATTGGTTCCCGTCTCACCATGAAGTATCCAGCGGTGTGGCTCGTCGGCCCCAAGGCCTCGGGCGAGGTTCTGTCAGTTGCCTATGCCGGTCCCGGTCAGCATCAAGACACCGGTTCAAAGATGGTGCACGCTGCGCCCGAGACCACATCGAAGATCGTTTCAAAGTCGATCTCGAAAGATGGCGGTCGTACCTCGTACCGCGGTCTGATCCGAGTCGAAGACGATGCCTACGGTTGTAAGAGTCACGTGCAATGCGACGCACTCATCCTCGACGACGAATCAATTTCCGACACGTTCCCGTATATGGAAATCGGTTCGGGCGATGCCGTCATCGGTCACGAGGCAACGGTCTCGAAGGTCGCCGACGAACAGCTCTTCTATCTCATGAGTCGCGGTCTTTCTTCTGAACAGGCCATGGGAATGGTTGTGAACGGTTTCATTGAACCGATCACACGCACGCTGCCCATGGAATACGCGGTGGAGTGGAGCCGTCTCATCGAACTGCAGATGGAAGGTTCAGTCGGTTAGTTCGGCTGCCGTACGCTCGCGTCATCGACGCGAACGACACACATCTGATTGAGCGGCGCGAGCATCGCGCTGTCGCTGACGTTCTTATTTCGTCGGTTCTATTCGCAGGCTGCAATATCGCTTGGCGCTACGGCAGCGGCCCGGCAATCGGCATCGTCGGATTCCGTGTTGCTCTGGGCGCGCTCGTTGCGGTGGCGATTGCACGACGTCTGCGCGCCGGGTCTTGGCTCGATCCACTCCGAGTCCGTTCGGGTCGAATCGCAGTGGCCATTCAGGTAGTTGGGCTTGTTGCGGCCGGAACGATGTTTCGGACGTTGGACGGGCCGCTCGCTGGGCTCGCGCTCGCGTGCACCCCAGCAGTTGCACTGCTCGTTCGTGATCGAGCCGGAAAGTTCTCAACGTTTGCGGCACTCGGTTCATCTCTTGCCGCCATTATCGGGCTGACGGTCGCCGCCGGGGACGAAGGAGTCAACGCGGTGACCTGGGCAGGTGCCGCGATTGCGGTTGGGTTTGTCGCTGTTGAGGTAATCGGACTTCGAACCTCTGAACTCGCAGTTGAAGATGGCCTCAATCCCACGGCAATTGTTTCGTCGACGATGATCAGTGGATCGATCATTTTGTTACCGCTTGGGTTGCTGTTCGGGACGTTCCAGCAGCCGTGGACAATTTGGGGAGCGCTGGGCGCCGCTCTGGCGGTTGCGCTATTCGGCACAGTCGGACGCGTCTTGCGAACAGCGGCGCTGCCAGCCGCTGGAGTAACGGCGGTTGCAGCCAGCTCACAGATCAACGCTCTGTTCACTGCGCTCGGCGGGGTGTTGTTGCTTAGTGATTCGGTGACTCCCGTGAGCCTCGTGTGCACCGTGCTCGCTGCAGCTTTAGGAGCCACGGCGGTTGTGGCCGCAGCTCGCTGGCGGCTTTCTCGTACGCCCGATCTCGGCCTCGCGTTGGATTCCTGACGCTCGAATGAAACACTGTCGCCATGCCGATGCGTGAGGAATGTAAGCAGTTCGAAAGTCGTAGCTACGCCAATGGCGAAACGGTGCGGAAGTGCAACCTTGACTTAGCTCCCGAAGCACCTTGGCGCTGTCCCGAGAACTGTCCGAGCTATGAGCGTCGGCTGGTGGACGTCGACTGGCACCACGGTTCGTTGATCATTCCTCCGACGCCACCAGAGCCTGAAGCAGAAGGCATCGCCGAACTACTCGATGCGGCCGAAGACATCGTGAACGCCATTGGCCCGCAGGTGCTTGCCGATCTAGAGGCCGAGCAGAAGAAAGCCAATAGTCGGATGGGTCGACTGAAGCGGAAATTCCGGCGTTCCTAGACTGGCCATAATTTCTCCTATGCGGGTAGGATTATTTCCGTGTCTTCCCCCCAGTGGCTAGTTGATCGACGTTCCGCGGCCGTCCATACGGACCAGTTCGCCATGCCTTCTTCCGAAGAAGAGGTCTGGCGCTA
>JBIIVE010000106.1:0-5875 GCA_044339605.1 Acidimicrobiales bacterium | reverse complement strand
AACGACGTAGGCAAAATCATCAATCGGAGACACGGGATTTTCAGGAGACGTTGCGCCGGCGTTGGCGACAACAATGTCGAGCCGGCCGAAGGCTTCGAGCGTTTGCGCAACTAGCGCTGTGACGTCAGCGCGATTAGTGACATCAGCACGAACAGCAATGGCCGTTCCGCCGGCTGCGGAGATTTCGTCGCGAACCGAATCGATCTGGTCTTGGCTTCGAGCAGCAATGACGAGCTGTGCGCCGGCGTTGGCATAGGCAAGAGCAATTGCCCGCCCAATGCCGCGGCCAGAGCCGGTCACGATCGCAACCTGACCAGCAAGTGATGTTGAGTGTTCAGCAGCCATTTGTTCCTCCCCGAACCTGCGTCTTCACGCTAGGACGTGCAGGGGAGTGTGTGCGACGAAATTTTGGGCTGTTATTCGAGTCCGTACTTCGGCATTGCGCCGGAGAATGAGTGCTCGTAGAGCCCGTAACCGACATGGCCGTCGTATTCGAAGCGAGCGGCGTGATCGACAACGGCGTACGCACCCATCTGGCGAATCTCGGGAACCTCGTAGGTGATTCCCTGCACAACGACGTCGGGGCCTTGATACATGCCGTGACGCCAGTCGGGTTCGAGGCCGTATCCCGTGCCCACCGCAAGGAAGTTGGCGAGCAGCGGTGTGCAACGAATGTCGATGCCGGAATCGGGGAACGAAATAGTCGAGCCGGTGAGCAAGCGAATTCCCGGTTCGAATTCGTGGGCATGTTCGGTGCGGCCAAGTTGTTCGACGCGCCCATCAAGCCACACCCGCTCGGCCTGCTCAAGACTGCGCGAACCATCGGCGCCTTCTGAACAGATGTAATAGATGCAGTGATCTTCAAATCGCATGGGGAAGTAACTCCACATGCCGCCGGGCCTGACCGTGTCTCGGTAAATACCTTCGGGCTCGCGCTCGCCAATTGGCCGCACACCCCAAGAACGATCGCGAGAACCCCAGGTGGTCTCGGGCTTCACATCGATAACTTCGCCGGCCACAGTGATCGTGCCCGACCACGAACCCATCTGTGCAAGACGCTGCGTATCGAACGTGATGCGTGTTCCGCTGCGAATGAACTGGTTCGGCTCGGGAATGGCGGGGCCAAACCCTTCCCAAGTGAGATCAAGAGAAACGTCGTACTCATTGGGTTCCACAACAAAGCGCAAACGCTTCAGCGGTTCGATCACTTCAATACGAAGCGGGCCAACCGAAATGTCGGAACGATCAACGAGCGGCTTTGAGGCGCGAACAACATGCTGCTTCTCGCCAACGCGCACCGTTGCGAACGCATCGGTGGTGCCGAGGTTGGGGTACTGACCGAGACCCATTACGACCATGAAGCGGCCTTGTGTGTCGAGCACGTTGAAGTAGTAGCGGTCGTAGAAGTTGCGATCGCTGGTGGCGACGTGGGCGATCCAGTTAGAGGACTGATGAACGGGATAGTCATCCCAAGGTGTAACGGTCATGTGCGTCTTCTTTCGTGCGTGATGTGGGCAACGTTAGGGAAAATCTTCAGCGCTCGCCGAGCGACGAGGTGGGGAGAGGGAGATGCGCGTCGAGAAGGGCGATGTAGGACTCGATGTTGTCGCTGCCGCCGAGAGCTCGAAGTTCCTCGGCGGTGCGCCGGCTATAGAGAACGCGCACGGCTTCCCAGGGGCTGACTTCAAGCACCCAACCGGGTTCCGCGTCGTGCGAGCGCCACACGTCAGAGCCACTGCGAACCTCGATACTGCCGAGACCAGCCTCTTCGAGCGCAGCAACACATGAGTCGAGGCTTCGGGGAACACTGATTGCTGCGTCGAGTGCGGAATGATCGGGAACACCAAGCGCAGCGCGCAGATCGTGTTCGTGGACAACCAGATCGTCGAACAACACTGCGCCGCCGCCGTTGACCATTCCGGCAATGGTGTCGTTGGCACCGACCCATTCTTCGGCAAGTGCACCGAGTGATGAACCAGCGCGGTCGGTGAGGATCTTGTTGATCCACTCGTTGAGATCATCGGTGGGGAAGTCGCCAGCGCCGAGCGCGGCGGGCATTGAAACGCAGTGGGTAATGAGCTGCAGCGCCGTCCAGTCGGGACAGGCCGGCACGGTGGCGCCGAGTGCGTCGGGCCCCGCAGCGCGTGCAAGTTCAATCATGCGAGTGCGGGTGGCGTCGTAGGCGGAGAAGAGTTCAGTCATGAGGTGAGTCTTTCAGTTGGAGCGCGGGCGAGTGCTGACTTACGGCTCGAGGTCGGGCATCGCTTTGGGAACGAGATTCTCGGCGGCGCCGCCGTCGACTTCGAGCAACTTGCCGGTGATCCAGCACGCTGCGGGCGATGCGAGGAACAACACGGCGTCGGCGATGTCTTGTGGTGTTCCGTTGCGACGCATGAGCGTGTTGGCGTGCATGGTGTCGCGGATTTCTGCGCCGCGAGTGGAGAGATAGGTGGCGAGTGCATCGGTTTCGATGGCGCCAGGCAACACGGCGTTCACACGAATGCGAGGTGCGAGTTCCGCCGCCATCAACTTGGTGAGGTGAGACTTGGAGTTTTTCGTAAGGCTGTGTGTGAACGAACCGCGCAGGGCGTGCTGGCCGGCAACCGAACTGATGTTGACCACACAAGCGTTCTCGCTCTGCAGCAAGTGAGGTGTGGCTAGACGAACCAGTTCGAACGGAACCGACACATTGAAGTGAAACGACTTTTCGATCTGATCAACCGAAGTTTCGAGGTAGGGCTTTGATACCGAGCCGCCGGCGTTGTTCACGACGATGTCGAGGCGGCCGAACTCGGCAACGGTGCGATCGACGATGTTCGCGAGTTCGCTGAGGTCATTTACGTTTCCGGGAAGCACAAGTGCGCGACGACCGAGCGCCCGAACTTCAGTGGCGACTGATTCAAGGTCGGCTTCGGTGCGGGCGGTGAGCACAACGTCAGCACCGGCAGCAGCGAAGGTTGTGGCGATTGCCGCGCCGATGCCTTTGCCGGCGCCGGTGATGATGGCGACCTGGTCAGTGAGCAGAAATCGGTCGGTGAACTCGGCGTCAGAAGTCATGCCCACAACGTACGCGGGCGGCGAGTTGGGCGCTCCCAGAGATGGTGCTTCGTGGTGTGGTTCGCTCAGCCAGTGAAGGCAGGCACGGTTAGTTCAACGCCATTCTCGTCGAGGCTGACTCCGGGAATGGATGTGCTGGTCGAACTCCCACCACCGCCACCGGCACCGGCGCGGGTGCTCGGATCAACAGTGAAGGTGAATGGAGTGACGGTTGCGCGCCATGAGCCCCCGAAGTCGTTTCCGCCAGCAAGGCAGACGCCTTCAATGGTGCACTTAACGACGACAGCATTTGAGTCGGACACATACTGTGAATACACCGAGTACTGGGGTGCGACAGTCCACGTGCCGTTTTCTCGAACCGCTACGAAGTTGAACGCATCCCAAACATCGTTGTTATTTGTTTCGTCACCTTCGCCCCAAGCGGCACAACTGTTCATTGTTGGACAGTCGATCGAATTGAAGAACGTTCCGTAGGTGCCTTTGTTGACGGTGACGACGGTAGGAACACCATCGGTGAACTCCCACACCAGTCCGGCGTTGCCTGCTTGACTCCCAACTGCGTAGCAAATTCCGGTGTCGGGACAGCTCACGTCCCATGCCCAAACGTCGTGGCCAGCATCGTCGTCGAAAATGATTGGTGAACTTGACCAGGCACCATTTGAGAATTCAAGCGCGTACGCGGGATTCGTTGGAGTCGTCCCTTGCGTCATTCCATCAATGGCCATGCAGTAGCCGGTGGACGAACAACTGACTTTTCCCTCCCCGCTCAATCCGGTCGCGCCGGGAACTGATACAGGCGTAGTTGTCCATGCCCACGCGCCATTGGTCAGAGTGGCAGTGGCAACGAAAGGCTGGTGTGAACCACTGCTAGTGCGATGAAAGCCAGTCGCGACGCAAAGTGTGGAAGAAATGCAGGAGAGATCTCGAAGCGCCGAGCCTTCCCACCATGGTCCGTTATCAGCGAGTTCACCTGCCACCGTGACCCGTTGCGAGGACCACGTGCCGTTGACCTTGGAGGCAGAGAATGCCCAGTACGCATCCGATGTTGTTGCTTGATAACTGCCGACCGCGATGCAGTTATCGATATCAAAGCAATCAATCGACCAAAGGCGGGCATTACCTGCGGCGAGTTTGATGTCAGGCGGATCTGCAGTTGCACCCGCACTCGTCCACGTGCCACTCGCGTACTCCAAGATGTACGGGTGCCCTGAGCCAGCGGTGAAATCAGCCCAACCAACAGCGATACAACTGACCGAGGACAAACAGTCAACAGCTTCAAAGTTGTGTCGACCACCCAACGCATCGGCATACCCCGGCGTCTGCACGCTGTAGCCAGTCGCAAACAGTGGGTGCTGCAGCCCTTCATTGGTTCCCACCGACATGCATCCGGCCGGCGCGCCACCTACTGCGGGCACACAACTGATGCCAAGGATGTTGCCGTCATGGTTGATGGAGTTGACGGTGAACATTTGGCTCGGGTCGACCGTCAAGGCTGCGCTTGCAGGGTTGACGGTTGCGGCGACGACTCCCGCAAGAAGGGCAACGGCGGTGAGTAGTCGGACGACGAGGCGCATGAGGAACTCCAGGCGGCCGGGAATGGGTGCAACCCGAAAGCAATCTGGTAGCAGTCAGGCTGCACATAGGTTAGGAACGAGCGGCAGCGCTGCCAATTCTTTCCTGCGCCAAAAATACAGGAGGTCGCGGGGATTGCCCTATGGCTGGGATCCCTGTCCCAGCAGGGGAAAGCGGCGCCGCCGGAATCAGCCAGTGAAGGCAGGCACCGCGCAGGCGTCGAGCTCGATCGTGATCGAGGCGGTCTGGCCTCCGGCGGCGGTGGCACTGACCGTGTGAGTCCCGGCTTGAACCGAACAGTCGACGTCGAAGGTGCCGGTGCCCGAGCCCGCTGCGTCGATGGCGATGGTGCCAAGAACGATTGGGTCCGAATACATCGTGATCGTGGCGGTCGCGGTGAATTCAGAAATCGCCATGGTGACGGTGCGCCCGGCGACACTGGTCGACATCTGTGGGGTCAGCTGCACGGCGCCGATATCGCAGGAGCCGCCATCAACGTTGGGTCGGGCGAAGCCGCGCTGATCGGTGGACAACGCTGCGCTGGTGAGGAAACAGGAGGCGTTTGGAATCGCCCCGACAAGTGGCCCATTAGCGAGTGGCAACTGCGTGAACATGGTGCCGTCGTGATCGGCGAGCGCACCAACAACGGCAGTGGAAAGAGGCGCACCCTCAACGTCACCAGTTTCTGTGAGGCCGCATGACGAATCGGTGGCGTAGTTGTATCCCAAGCTTGTTGCTGCTGAACCACAAAGTGAGCCAGCAGCTGCACCGTCTGCGCCAGTGAGCACGGTTGCGAACAACGAAATGTTGTTTCCAGAAGCGCCGATTGCATCTTGATTCGCAAGCGTCTGGAGTTCAGTGAGTGTTGTGTAGGTAACGGTAAGTGTTGCCGCAGAGACTGTTGAGATCTGTCCGCCGCCCGCGTTCGCAGTGATCGTTGAGTTGGAAATCACAGCATCCTGTGTAACTCGCAGTGCGCCTTGACCTGTGGTCGAGGAGTTGTTCGACACTGTGGAATTCGTGAGATCAAGATCGCCGGAGACGGTCATCGCTCCGCCGTCTCCACCTGAGGTGTTGCTATCAAAAAAACTTTCAGCAACTACGACATTCCCTGTGGCGGAAATAGCGCCACCATTGGCAGCTGAATTTGCCTCGAAGGTTGAGTCGGAGAGGTCGAGGGTTCCGTTGATCTTGATGGCGCCGCCGTAGCCCCCAGGCACTGATTCATTGGAGATGAACATTGCGT
>JBIIVE010000004.1:0-61284 GCA_044339605.1 Acidimicrobiales bacterium | reverse complement strand
CGATCAGTGGCCCAGTCAGTACTTCTCTCGATGTCACTTCTACTTCTCGTTCTCGCAGATGTCCTCGCCTTCAACCAGTTCGCGACACAATCGGCGACCGACGCGATTTTCCAAATCGTTGTGTTCGCTGTCGGCGGGGCCGGACTCTTTGAGTTTCTCCGCCGGGTGTTGTGCTGCACCTCCGCTGCCGACCGCTGGTCGGCAATCGTCCCCGGGGTGCTGAGCGCTGGTGCATTCATCGCATGGCACATGCATGCACCCGTGGGCTGGCTCGTCATCATCACGATTGCCTCGGCCACCTTCCTCGGGACCATCGCCGTTCGTTCCCTCTGGGGTCCCGAGAGCAGCAAGCTCCCGGAATCTGTCCAACTCCTGGGGCTGTTATGTCTCGCCCAAACAATCGTTCTTGTCTATGTCGCCGTCCTCGCCACGGTCGACGCCAGTTCCGTGCTCTTCACTTGAGTTCAGGCCCAGGCCGACTCTCCATCAGGCAGTAATTCCCGGTTCTGAGCGGGCGCAAAATGGTCACGAACGCCTATCGTGTCGCCATGACACTCAACGTTGGAGACCCCATCCCTTCCGTCGATCTCTTCGTCATGGGCGCAGCCGGACCTGAAAAGGTCAACACCGCCGATGTCCTCGGATCAGGAAAAGTTGTTCTATTCGCCGTACCCGGAGCGTTCACACCTGGCTGTTCAAAGGTTCACCTTCCTGGATTCGTCCAGCAGGCCAGCGAACTCACGGGCAAGGGCGTCGACCGCATCGCTTGTCTCTCCGTCAATGACGCATTCGTCATGGGAGCATGGGGCGACGACCAGCAGGTTGGCGACTCAATCACCATGCTTGCCGATGGCAACGGCGAATTCACTCAAGCCATGGGACTCGTCATGGACGGCACCGGTTTCGGACTTGGTGTTCGATCAAAGCGTTACGCCGCGATCATCGAAGACGGAGTCATCACCAACATCGACGTCGATGAAAACGGTGGCGTTGAAGTCAGTTCCTGTTCTGCAGTGATCGGGCGCCTCTAAACCCTTTCCTGCCGCAAACCGTCTTCGTAGTACTCACTCAGGTCTGGGCTCCACCCAGACCTGAGTTGCGTTTTTGCTCAGAGTGAGCGGCCGGCAAGGTAGCCAGTACGAACGGCGCCTTCGATGTAGTCAACCGAAATCGCGTCACCAACAACTTGCACTTCGAATCCATCTGCGATCAGTTGTTCGGCAATCGATTGGTCAGTGTGTACACCGCTAGCAATCACAACGGCATCGGCACGCACAGTCCGAGCATCTTCACCGATGCGATAGGAAACATTGCTCTGCGTGATCGATACGAGATCTGCACCGGTGATGAACTCAACGCCATGGTTACGAGCCTCGTACACGGCACGAGCCCGTCGGGGGTGGGCCATTTCGAGACCAAGCTTCTCGCCCGCTTCAAGGACAGTGACGCTGCGGCCGCGCTCGGCAAGGTATTCAGCTAGTTCAACACCGACCAGCCCGCCACCAACAACGACAACGCGTTTGCCGATTGGCATCCACCGCTTCGACAAGGACCTCACCCGATCCATATTCGACATCAAGCCAAGTGAGCGACCGATCCAAACGAGGAGACGGCGGTGAATCGGAAGCCGAGCCGCAGCCGCCGGATCGTCTCCGGTCAGCAGCGCACGCAGATCATCACCCGAGAAAACATGCGGCAACGTTGAGCCCGGCACATCCGGACGCTCGCGGCGCGCCCCTGTGGCGACAATGACCACATCGGTGTTCAGTTCTCGCAACAGTGATGCCGTCACGGGGGTTGAGGTGCGGATGTCAACGTCGAGTCGAGAGATCTCGGTCGTGAGATAACGAACGAATTGGGCGTTCATTGGGGTTGTAAGGGAAGAGAATCGCGCCGTGCCGCCGAGATGCGGAGATTTCTCGAGCAATGTCACCGAATGGCCGCGAATCGCCGCAACCCGCGCTGCCTCCATGCCGCCTGGGCCGCCGCCAACGACGACGACGCGACGACGGACCTCGGCCAAAACCAGTGGACCTTCGGCGTAATGACCAAGTTCGGCGTTAATTGCGCAGATCGGAGCACCGTCCCAAAAGTTCTGCGCCACGCATACATAGCAATTGATGCATGTGCGGACTCGCTCAGGAGTGCCCGAGAGCAACTTCGCCGGCAGTTCAGGATCAGCGAGAAGTTGTCGGCCCATCGAAACGAAATCGCAGTCGCCGTTTTTCAGATGAGTCTCGGCGGCATCGGGGAGAATGCGGCCTACCGCGATCACTGGAATCGACACGGCCATCTTTACGACCGCGGCAAGGCCCACGTACTGATCGGGCTGCCACGGAAGTGGACCATTCGTAAATCCGACACCCATCGAATTCGGACCAGAGGCCGAAACGTGAATCGCGTCGGCGCCTGCAGCTTCCGCAATAACCGCATACTCAGCACAGAGTTCTGGAGTGATCCCACCATCGACATATTCACGGCCATCGAGCCGGACGATGATTCCAAAGTCAGAGCCACATCGCTTACGAATTGCCGTGATGATTTCGACAAGCAACCGCGCTCGATTTTCTACAGAACCGCCGTACTCATCGTCGCGAACGTTGTAATGGGGCGAAAGAAATGTTGAGATCAGATACCCATGCGCTGCATGGATTTCAATGCCATCCAAGCCCGCCTTCTTGACCCGCTCAGATGCATCGGCGAACTGATTGATCACCCAAACAATGTCGTCAGCGGTGGCGGCGCGTTGCTTCCCACGCTTGCCACCTGTCAGGCCCGCCATCTTCATGAGCTCATCCATGGTGATCGCGCTCATGTCTGATTCATCGTCGGGAAGCGGCACCGAAGGAACGAGTTGCTCACGATCCTGCATCGCGTCGACACCAGCAGTCTTTCCGTGGTGGCAAATCTGCACAACCATCTTCGAGCCATGACGATGCACCGAATCGGCAAGTCTCGTCAGTCCGGGAATGAATCGATCGTCGGAGAGCGCTGGCTGATGCAACGAAGTTGCGCCGACGGGCCACGCCACTGCCGAAGTTTCGAGAATGAGAAGCCCCACTCCGCCACGAGCTCGTGCCTCGTAGTGAGCGATATTGAGATCGGTAATGGCGCCGTCGTCACAACTGTTTTGATCCATCGCCGGTAACACGATGCGATTCCGAGTGTTGATCGGACCGATACGGCCCTGCGTCAGAAGCTTGGGATGAGGCACGTGGAGATCCTACGACCCCCTCCTTGATCGAATGGCCCTGAACGCGCCGGTGCCCCGCCGAAGCGGGGCACCGGGTACAACTCACTCACAGCGCTTTAGCGCTGCAACGGGATCAGCTAATGACCTTGCCCTTGAGCTTGTCGAATTCAGCCTGATCGATGACGCCACGATCCTTGAGGTCGGCGAGACGATGAAGTTCGTCGGCCGGCGTGGTGCCTGCTGCGTTGCGGATGTAGTTCTGCATTGCTGCGTCCTGAGCCTTTGCGGCCTCAATCGCGTGCTGGTTCATCTTGCCGCCACGAACGATGAGGTACACAAGCACACCGAGGAACGGAACGATAAAGATCGCTACGACCCAAATGGCCTTATGGATGCCACCCATGTCAGGGCTACGGAAGATGTCAACGAAGACACTGATTGCCAGCCAGATCCAGATAAAGAAACAGGTGAAGTAGAGCATGGCCCAAAGAACTTCACCGAGACCCCAAGTCGCTGCAAACATTTTTGCCTCCTGTGTGCCAAGGCTGGCACGTCAAACGTCGCGAGACGGTCTCTCACGACTTGGAAAGACTACCGATTACTGACGCGTTCATACCGCATATGAATGTTTTTTGTTCTCTCAGTGGTTCAAGGCGTTATCGCAGTCCGAGAGACCGGCTCCGGTGACAATTGCCGCCGGAACAGTGCTCGCTGAAGCGCATCGAGCAAAACATCTCGGGTTTCACGCGGGTCGATTAACTCATCAAACCCAAGGTTCTCCGCTGACCGATACGAGGCCTGAAGTTCAGCGTCACGAAGCATTGCGGTCTCGTCCTCGTCAGCATTCGTGGCTCGACTCATCGCGCTTGCCCCCATGGCGCCGAGGGTCGCACCCGGATAGGCAAACGTCGCCGATTGATTATCGAACCCGACCAGTGACATGACCATCGAACCAAAGCCATACGCCTTGCGCAGCGTGAGGTGAAGCTTCGGACTCGATGCCTGGGTTTGCGCCGCAAACATCCGAGCGCCAGAACGAAGCACCCCAGCGCGTTCCGATTCGCTTCCCGGCAACATCCCTGGGTTGTCAGCGAGGAAGACCAACGGAAGATGGAACGAATCGGCGACCATGATGAAATGCGCGGCCTTGTCGGCAGCATCTGCGTCGATGGAACCAGCCATCACTGTCGGCTGGTTCGCAATCACAGCAACTGATTCGCCGCCAAGCCGAGCAAGCCCACAAATCATCGACGGACCAAATCCGGGCTGCACCTCGAACCATGACCCGTCGTCCACGACGACGTCGAGCACGGCGCGCATGTCATAGGCCCGACGAGAGTCGCTCGGAATAATCGAAAGCAGTTCGTCAGTCGTTCGGAATCCTTGGTCCTCGCTCTGTTCGGCGGGGAGATGCGGCGCAAAGCTCCACGCGCTTGATGGAAAGAACGAGAGATAAACGCGCAACATATCGAGAGCGGTTTCGTCGTTGGGCGCAACATTGTGAATGAGTCCGCTTGGAACAGCGACAGAAGGTCCGCCGAGATCTTCTTTGGTTATGTCTTCACCAAGCGACTCGCGAACAACAGGCGGGCCAGCGGTGAACACTGCTGCGTCTTGTGTCATGACACTGAAGTCCGACATCGGAACGATGAGCGCGCCATGACCAGCAGACGGGCCCATCACCGCGCTCAACACCGGAACCTTGCCCGAGCACTTCGCTTGAATAAGTAGATCAGTCGGTGCACGACCGCCGCCACCGCCGCCACGATGACCTGCGCCCTCAAGCAACATGATGAGCGGAATGCGTTCGGCAAGTGCAAGTTCAGCAATTCGGTAACGCTTCGACGAACTGCCGGGACCAATCGAACCGGCCAACACAGTGAAATCCTCGGCACCGATCATGACGGGGCGACCGTCGATACGGCCAGCACCAGCAACGATGCCATCGCTCGGCACGTCACCAACCAAAGTTCCAAGTTCACGGAATGACCCTGGATCAAGCAAGTAGTCGATACGTCCGCGGGCATCGAGTTGCCCCTTCGCGTGCTTTTTCGCGAGACGCTCTTCGCCGCCCATCGCCCGAGCCGCTTCCCGGCGCTGCGCGAGATCGTCGAGCGCCGGCCCCCAACCTCCGGGAACCTCGGATGAATGTGAATTATCGCTCTGACTCACGGGATCTCCAACTGCCATTCGATCAAGGCCGGGACGGTCGCGTCAACGGCAGACAGGAAGCGTATGGCCCCAGTCGACCCCGGGACGTTGTCCGGATTCCCAGCCCGAGTCAGGCCTGAGAAATCGCCGACGGCGAGGGTACGACGTGGCACTGACGATGGCGACCACCGACTACCGTTCGCACGACACCGGGGGGTCTTATGTCAACAGATATCGACGCACTACTCGCTCAGGCGAGCCAACTCGCAAACGGACTCACTGACTTTGGAGACCCCTCGTTCCGTGAGGGACTCGAGGTCTTTCTCGAGTCGGCATCGACCGAAGGCCAACTCACCGACATCGGGATCGCAGCGGCGGAAGGTATGGCGCTAGGAAATCTCGTCAATCGTCTCAACGTCGTCGAGTGGCACCGCACCCACCCTGATTTGGTTTCGACGCAGGTGGATTCCCCGATCTTTCTTATTGGCTTGCCTCGCACAGGCACGACTGCGCTGAGCCACTTGCTTTCCGTCGACCCCGGCAATCGTTCCTTGCTCGGTTGGGAGATCAACGAATCGGTTCCACCACCCACAACCGATTCGTATCGGACCGATCCTCGATTTGTTGCGGCCATGGAAGCTCCCGACATGCTCAGCATGATCAATCCTGAATTCAAGGCGATCCATCATGATCCGCCCAACATGCCACTTGAATGCGCAACGGTTCTCGGCCAGCATTTTTCCAGCCTGCATTTGTCGACCACATTCAATCTTCCTTCCTATATGGACTGGGTGTGTGCAAATGACCACACGCAGGCCTACGAATGGCACAAGACGGTTCTTCAAGTTCTGCAGTCGGAATGCCCTGGCCAATGGCAATTGAAGTCACCCGTGCATCTCATTGATCCATTCGCGTTGGCAGCGGTCTATCCAGATGCGCGTTTCGTCTTGACTCACCGTGATCCAGTCAACGTCATCGCATCTGCCTGCAATCTCGTTCGCGTTCTCACGGGAACATTTACTGATGCCGACTGGACGGCGTATATCCGCGACACATGGCCCGAGATCATCGGCACACTTCTCGACAATCAAAATGCATTCCGTGATTCTCAAATCGCCGCAGGACGCGCTGATGCTTTTGTTGACCTCGCCTATTCAGACCTTGTGGCCGATCCACTTTCCACGATCGGTGCCCTTTACGAGCAACTCGGCGAGACGCTTACTCCTCAAGCAGAGCAAGCCATGCGCACCCACAGCGCAGAACATAAGAAAGACCGATTCGGGTCTCACTCCTACTCCCTAGAAGACTGGGGACTTGACCGTGACGAACTCACCGAGCGAGTGCAGCCCTACCTCACTCGATACGCCGACTTCCTGGAGTAGCCATGTCTGATACCGAACGCCTTCTCGACGAGAACGACACCATCGGGCTAGCTGCACTCGTTGCTGCAGGCGAAGTGAGCAGTCTTGAACTCGTCGATGCTTCGATCGCCCGCATTGAATCTCGTAACCCCGCCCTTAACGCTGTTGTCGCGAAGCGTTATGAACAGGCACGTTCCGAAGCAAAGAACGTCACCGCAAACTCCCCCATCGCTGGCGTTCCATTCCTTGTCAAAGACCTCAACTGCGATGTTGCCGGACTGCCCGCCACAAAAGGCAGCCGACTTTTCGCTGATGTCATCGCCACGAATGACTGCGAACTGACGAAACGCTTCAAGGCGGCCGGACTTCTGATCCTCGGCAACACCAATACCCCCGAGATGGGAAAGGCCCCCGTCACCGAATCGTTGCTCTTCGGCCCGGCACATAACCCGTGGCGACTCACCCATTCCACCGGTGGCTCATCGGGCGGTTCGGCCGCAGCCGTCATCGGCGGAATGGTCACTGCAGGACACGCCAACGACGGCGGCGGATCCATCCGAATCCCCGCGTCGGAATGCGGCTTGTACGGCCTTAAGCCGACACGAGGCCGCACGCCAACCTGGCCCGCCGCTGCATCTTTTTCGTACCCAATGGGAATTGGCCACGCCGTAACGCGCACAGTTCGCGACAGTGCCGCGATTCTCGATGCAATTTCTGGCCCGCTTGCCGGCGACCCCTACCCCTCGCCTCCAGCGCCTTCCGCCGGTTCGTTTCTTGCCGCTCTTGACCAGGAAACTCCCAAACTTCGTATCGGGTTCAGCACCGTCTCTCCAGCTGGCAAAGACATGCATCCCTCAGCAGTGGAAGCAATCGAACGCACTGCAGTGTTGCTCGAATCTCTTGGCCACCAGGTTGAACAAGCTGCACCACGCTGGGATGTAGCGATGCCTGCGAACTCTCTCGCAATGGTCATGGGCGCGTCCGGCGCAAAGATGGTCGAGGATCGGCTCGCTGAACTGGGGCGCGAACTTCGCGATGACGACATCGAGCCCTTCACCCGCTTCCTCCACGATCGGATGCTCGCTATCGACCCGCTTCGCATCATCGAGGCTCTTCAGCAAATCGAAATTGTCAGCCGAGATATTGCGCGCTTCTACGAAACCCACGATGTGTGGCTGACTTCGACGTTGCCCGTACTCGTGCCCGAACTCGGAGTCATCAATACCTCCGACATCGATTCCGTCTTTGCTCATGCTGGCCGCTTCGCTGAACTCACTGCGGTCTTCAATGTGACCGGACAACCCGCCGCGTCTATTCCCGCTGGGTTCGATCCGAATGGTCTCCCCATCGGTGTTCAGATCGTTGGTCGCCATTGCTCCGAAGAAATGCTTCTTCAACTTTCCGCGCAGATTGAAGCCGCTTCTCCCTGGCCGACAATCGCGCCGTGGCCACCAACACCTGTTTCCTAATCCGCAAGCAGAAGCCCTTCGCATCGCTGCCGTGCTAGAACCGGAGCCATGTCCGGGGGGAATGCTGATCTAAAAACAGCCGATATCGCGTTGCCCAAAATCCCCGCAACCGCGTGGGCAGTTCTCGGAATTCTCAGTTTTGGGCGCGAGCTCACCGGCTACGACATCAAGAATTGGTCCGACGCCATCCTCCACTTCTTCTATTGGAGTCCTGCCACGAGCCAGATCTACACCGAGCTTCGTCGTTTGGAAGATCTTGGCCTTGTGAGCAGCCGGACTGTTGCTCGAGATGAAGTTCGAGACAAGACCATCTACGCAATCACTCCGATTGGGACTGAGGCGCTTCGGAGTTGGCAAGCAACTGTCGATGCTGAAGTTCCCGTCCTCAAACACGGAGTTCTTCTCCGAATCTGGCTCGGGCACCTCGCAGAACCAGACCGACTTCGCGAACAAATTGCAGATCACCACGCTCAACTCCTTTCAGAACTCGCTGCCGCAAAAGAATCGCAAGAACTGGCCGATGCGCAACCCGACTGGGCCTACCCAGCGCTTGTCGCGTCGTGGGCGGTCCGCCGAATCGAAAGCGAAATCGAACTTACCGACTCGATGCTGATTGATCTCGACCGACTCGCAAACAATCGCTGACCACAACGAAGGAACACCATGGCCCCAACATCTGCAGTCATTGTCACCGGCGGTGCATCCGGAATTGGACGAGCGTGTGCAGCGGCAATCGCCGCGCAAGGACGCGCCGTTGCCGTCTGGGATCTCAATACTGACGGCGCACTTGCTGCCGCTCAAGAGATCGCGAACAAACACAATGTGGCGACATTTGGACTCGGTATCGATGTCACAAAAACTTCTGAACTTGCCAGTGCCGTTGACGCGAGCCGATCTGCGGTTGGCTCACTTGGTGGGCTTGTTCATGCTGCAGGAACTGTGCGAAGCCAATCAGTCGGAGACCTTGACGATGCCGGTTGGGACTTCGTTTTAAACGTGAACCTGCGCGCATTCCCGATGCTGGTTCAAGCAATGCACGCTGATCTTGCCGCCGCCGACGGGGCTGCCGTCGTTGGCATCGCTTCGATCGAAGGTTGGATCGGCAATGCCGCTATTCCCGCCTATTGCGCATCGAAGGCAGGGATGCTCGGAGTAGTCCGTTCTATGGCCGACAAACTCGGACCCGAAGGCATTCGTGTGAACGCAATCTGCCCCGGCTTCATCGAGACTCCGATGCTGGGCATCACTCTCGACATGCCTGGCATGCGCAACCGATTCGAAGAAAGCTCAGTGCTCAAGCGAATCGGTCAACCGAGTGAAATCGGCGAACCGGCCGCATTCTTGCTGAGCGATAAGGCATCTTTCATCACTGGTCAGTCGATCATTGTTGATGGAGGAGTGCTCGCTACGGCGTAACAACCTCAATGATCACATCGGGCACGCGGCAACGTCGCGACGCCAGATGACTAACCCGTCGACGATACGATCGATGTTGTAACAACGGTCGAGCCACGTTCCGATCGGGAATGACTCAGGTCCGTACCTAGACCAATCGGTATCGGGACGCGCAGCATTAATCACCACTACTGGTGGATGCTCGTCGACATCTTCAAAGAACATGTCCCAACGCGACCGGAATGGCTCCGCTGCAATCACGCTCTCTGGGAGGGGCTGAGCACGACTCGCCCAATTGCCCGTGAGGTAACCGCCATGCAGAAAGACACCCGAAGGAAGTCGTTGTGATGCGACGTACACGTCGGGCAGGGCTCCCCATACGAGGATTCGCTCATCTGGCGTTGTCGTGCTTTGCACATAGCGGCCTAAGTCGGTGTAGTTCGTCAGATCGGGACGGTAGACAAATGCCAGCGTCAACATCACCACAAGGAGCGCGGCGGTCAGCCACATCATCACGTGCCAAACACGGCGACTCGCCGAAACGAGCGCACAGCCAGTGAGCACCGCAAGCGGCGGCACCAACTGCTGGAAATAATGACCAAAGAACCGAAGACCGATTGGAATCACCAGCAGCGAGGCGCCAAGCCACACGAGCATCGTCACATCAGCACGTACTTGCCGACGAACCACCGCCCAAAGGCCATAAAAAAGTGGCAGGTGAAGCAAAACGAACATCGCGGTCAGAGCGACTCCAATTGCAGCGGCTCTTCCCGTTGAGATTCCTCCGTTGAGATAGTCGCCGTTATCCGACCACACCCAACGGATCATCTGTGCACCATCGAAGAAAACGAAAAGCGGAATCGCACCAACAACTGCTCCGGCCGCCGTGGCGGCAACCGCGCGCCACTTTCCTTCAACTCGACGGACCGCCTCGAGCAAAACCGGGATCGCAACCGCAATGTACGGCTGCTTGCAATTGGCAGCAACGACGACGGCGACACCAGCCAACGCAAACCACAACAGCGGTGAACGGTCGGCGGAGCGTGCGACGACAACACACAAGATTGCCGCTGATGCCGGAAGTAATCCCCAAAGTTCAAAGTTTGCCGCTTGCGCATCAGCAGGAAGAAAGAGCGCGGTTCCGACAATGGAGAGAACTCCAGCGAACAACGCAGCGCGACGCGAACCTGCAAGACGTCGAACAATCTCCGCGACGACCACACCATTAAGGAAGATGAGCAATGCGACAGCGAGTCGGATGGCGCGCATGTCGACGCTTACATCTCGAATCATCGAATACAAAACCGGAACAATCGGGGGCTTGCGATCAATCACATCGATATAGAGCGTTCCGCCCTGTCGAAGCACGTCACCGGTAACTGCCAGATAGGACTCGTCTCGATCGAACATTCCGTTGTAGATCAAACCCGGGGAGCGCGAAACCACTGTTACGAGTCCAAGGACGATGGCCATCCACGCACCCCAAGACATGCGACCCCTCAAGGCAACGGCCGCATCCTCAACACGACATGCGAGGGTTCGCCATCGAGAGATGTCAGGTTCGACTGAGGTGGTCACGGATGTCTCCTGCGCAGACCCCGGGGTTCGGGTCGACAACCGCCGGGATGCCCAGAGGTCACACATGATGATGGCAGACACCTAACCTCCACGGGAGTGAGCCCCGAACACGCCGGACCCGGAACCCCTACTCCCGCTTCTCTCGCCGACCGACAGGCGATTAGCGACGTGGTCTTGACCTACTGCCGGGGTATCGACCGCCTTGACCGCGACCTTGTCGCCAGCTGCTTTCACGATGACGCCACCGACACCCATGGTTCGTTCAATGGCACGATCACCGAATTCATCGACTGGGCATTCGGGCTTCTGCAGCGTTACGACTCCACCATGCATCTCGTCGCCAACCATCTTGCAACCGTGAACGGTTCAGCTGCCGTTGCGGAAACCTATGGAATCGCCTACCACCGATCCACCGACTCTGATCCGCGCCGCAACCTCACCGTCGGCTTTCGCTATCTCGACCGACTTGAACGTCGAGACGAAGGACCTTGGCGAATCGCTCGCCGCATCGCAACCACCGAATGGGTGACAGCGCCCGGAACCGGTTCCGAATGGCCGATACCTCCTGACTCAGCAGTAGGTCAGCGGGATCGCACCGATCCGCTGTATCAATTGCTGCTCGATCTTTCACACGACCGCTAACCCACCCACACAAGGGAATCCCATGCGCGCTGTCCGATGTCCAGAAGGTACGCCCACTGTTGTCGACGTTCCCGAACCTTCGGGTGAAGGCATCGTCGTCACCGTCGCATCCGCTGGCATCTGCGGCTCCGACCTTCACCTCTTGAATTTCAGCCTTCCCGCGACATTTGGCCACGAGTTCGCAGGAACTCTCGCCGATGGCACGCCCGTTGCGGTCGAACCTATCGATCCATGTTTTGACTGCGAAGCGTGTGTCGATGGCAACACGCAACTCTGCGTGCGCGGTCCTTCAATGGCCTTCGGCGTAGGCCGCGACGGCGGTATGGCCGAGAAGGTCATCGTGCCCGCAACATCAATCGCCCTGCTCCCCGCCGGGGTCGCTGCATCAAATGGCTGTTTGGTCGAACCACTTGCAGTTGCCGTCCATGGAATTCGACGCGGAAACATTCGCGGCACCGACCGAGTCGCTGTCATCGGCGGAGGAACAATCGGTCAAACTGCACTTGTCGTTGCGCAGCAAACCGGGGCAAAGGTCGACCTCTCCGCTCGCCATGAACGCCAAATCGAAGCCGCAACTCGCCTCGGAGCCGGATCGGTCGAGGGACAGGGCTACGACATCGTGATCGAGGCCGCCGGCACAGCATCTGCTCTGGCCGAAGCGGCGGATCGCTGCCGCCCTGGCGGAACGATCGTGCTCCTTGGGAGTTACTGGGATGGTTCGGTCGAGATGCCAGGTTTGGCGATCGGCATGAAAGAACTCACGATCGTTCCTGCCGTCATGTACGGCCGCGTCGGACCATCTCGCGATATCGATGTTGCCGCAACGATCCTTGCTCAGCGTCCAGAGCTTCCCGAGATCATCGTCACCCATCGCTTCCCGCTCGACGCCGCGGTCGAAGCGTTCGGTGTTGCAGCCGATCGTTCAGCAGGCGCCATCAAAGTCGTTCTTGAACCCTGAAGTTTCCTAACCGGAGTTACTTGTTGGCTTCTCGCACGGCCGCCATCAACTCGGTAATCGACGGATTCACCAGAATCTCGTCGCCAACCAACACACTCGGAACGGTTTCGGAGCCAATACGACGATTGAGAAGTTCGCGCGCGTCGTCGTCTTCCCAAATGTTGCGGGTTTCAACTTCAAGACCCTGACGCTCGATCCCCGAAAAAAGGATTCGGCAGAACGGGCAATGCGGGCGCCAAAGAACGACCGGTGTGAGTGCGTCTGTCATTTTGAGCTCAATCGAAAGAAAGCGGATCGCGCATGGAGCGCTTGAGTTCGGCGAAACCTGGGGTACGAGCAAGCGTTTGCACCGCGTCCCAAAGTTCGAGAGCAGCATCGCCACGAGGGATCGAGGAAATCACGGGGCCGAAGAGCGACGCTTCTCGGTCTGTGCCGGGGGCAAACGTGAGGATCGGGGTGCCGACATCGCGACCCGTGCGACCGAGCGATTGATCAGTTTCTTCACGAAGAAGTTCGTCCCATGACTCGTCGTCGGCCGCAGCGGCAAGGGACGCATCAAGGCCTGCAGCAGCAACGACCTCAGCGACAAGGTTTTCAGGAATTGGTTCGCCGCCGAAGACCGCAACCGAGACCCCATCGTGATGCATGCGATCGCCAGTAGCGGTGTAGAACGCGCCGACAGCTTCATTTCCACCTGCAGCGCGAGCCGCTGCAGCGACACGAAGAAGCCGACGACCAAGTCCGTGAAGTGCGGGATAGGCCGGAGGAAACTTTGAGTAGTCGGTCTCTTCATTGACAATTGCCAACGCGATGAACTTCCACTCGATCGTGACGCCCCGCAGTTCGCTGACCTCAACAACCCAACGACTTGTGACCCAAGCAAACGGGCAAATGGGATCGAAAAAGAATTCGAGATCTGTGGTTGTAGCCATGTGAATACGATACGGCCCTAGCAACTCAAAGCGCACGTGCGGGGGCTCTCGGCCCCAAAATCGCGGATTAGAACGCAGATTCGATAACGCTCACGTTGCGTCCAATCACACACGCGACATCAAAGCGAATAGATACGGGACGAACCTGCTGCGCATCGACCCAGCGCATTCCCAACTTTCGTAATCGCGCCTGTTTCGCTGGAGTGACCGCTGCGGCTGGCGAACCATAGGCATCGCTTGAACGCGTCTTCACTTCACAGAACACGAGCAACCGAGCACGCGAGAGAACGAGGTCGATCTCGCCCTCACGACAACGCCAATTCCGGTCGACAACCACGAAGCCGTGTTTCTCGTACCACCTTGCCGCCAGGTTTTCGCCGTAAGACCCCAGAGCCCGACGACCGGCAGTCAACAGAGATGCGCCGTCACGGGAGTCGCAGCTCTTCGCGAGGCAACTCTTCAATGTTGACGTCTTTGAATGTGACAACTCGGACGTGAGAGACGAAACGATTCTGCCTGTACATATCCCAGACCCATGCATCGCGAAGTTCGATTTCCACGCGGGTGCGCCCGTTTTCGTTCACAACGCTTTGATTGACCTCGTTGGCCAAATAGAAACGTCGTTCGGTTTCTACGACGAACCGGAACATTGGACAGACATCTTTGTATTCGCGATAAAGCTGCAACTCGACGTCGGACTCGTATTCTTCGAGATCCTCAGAACTCACACGCAGCTCCGCTCAACAGCGACTTTGCTTTGCCGCGACTCTAAGGGACCAGGAGCGACAAGAAAGCTTGGGCCGACGAACGCCGGCGAGAACACGACGATCAGTCGCGCTTTTCCTTGATCTTGGCAGCCTTGCCAACGCGATCGCGCAGGTAATAGAGCTTGGCTCGACGCACATCGCCACGGGTCACAACTTCGATCTTGGAAACGATCGGGGAATGAACCGGGAAGGTTCGCTCGACACCAACGCCGAAGCTGACCTTGCGGACGGTGAATGTTTCCTGAAGACCGCCACCCTGACGACGGATGACAACACCCTGGAACAGCTGGACACGCTCGCGATTGCCTTCAACAACTCGGACATGCACCTTGAGCGTGTCGCCGGGGGCGAACTCGGGCACGTCGTCACGGAGGCTTTGGGCGTCGATCAGATCGATGGCGTTCATTGGGATGTCCTGGCTGCAATGCCCGCCGGAAGGCGGGGCAAGAAACGAAATCGGGACCGGGAGCGGTTGCCCGAGGGAGTGGTCATCGTAGGCGGACCGGTCGCCCAACGGCAAAGCGCCAAAAGGCCTTCGCTCAATCGATGAAATCAGGGTCGGCCAAGAGGGCCTCGTCAGCTTCGGACAGCCCACCTCTGGCCTCGATCAGGTCGGGCCTTGAGGAAAGTGTCCGGCGCAGGGCCCGGGCTCGGCGCCAGCGGTCGATTCGGCCGTGATCGCCAGATCTCAGGACCTCAGGCACGGCCATCCCCCGAAACTCGGCGGGCTTGGTGAACTGCGGATACTCCAGCAGACCGTCGCTAAAGGACTCATCGCCCGCAGAGGCGGAATTGCCCATCACTCCCGGCACGAGGCGCCCTACGGCTTCTAGGACCACCATTGCGGCGACCTCACCGCCACCGAGGACGTAGTCGCCGATTGAAAGTTCGCCGTCGCATAGGTCGGTGCGGACTCGGTCGTCAACGCCCTCATAGCGCCCGCACAACATCGAGAAGCCGCCCGACTCGGCGAGTTCCTGCGCCATCGACTGATCGAGGCGCCGACCCCCGGGACCGAGCAAAAAGAGCGGCCGAGGCGGATCAACCGCTTCGACCGACGCATAAATCGGTTCAGGACGCAGAACCATCCCTGCTCCCCCGCCAAACGGCGAGTCGTCCACGGTGCGGTGCACGTCGGTGGTGTGCTCGCGCAGATCATGCACGCGCACATCGAGCAAACCCTTAGCCGAGGCACGACCCAGAAGGCTCTGTCCTGCGAACTCCGACACCATGTCGGGGAAGATCGTGAAGACATCGATACGCATGGCCGTTAGTCCTCGTCAAGAAGCTCGAATAAACCGTCTGGAACTTCGACGACCAATCGATCTTCATCGTCACGACCTTCGAGAAAACGCAGTGGAACGAGAGCGCCACTGTCGAGCACAAGAAGATCGCTCGCAGGATTGTCCTGCACGGCAAGAACGGTGCCGCGTTCAGTGCCATCGGTTTCGACGACAGTTGAACCAATCAGTTCGTGAACCCAAAGAGCATCCGGATCATTGTCGTCAAGCGGTTCCGCCGAAAGCACCAGTCCCGAAATTGCTTCAGCACCTTCACGGCCGTACACACCCTCGAAGGTCACGATCCAGCGATGCTGGTGAGGACGCGACGCAGTGATCACGAATTCGCGTTCACCAGCGAAGAGATGCGTACCGGGAGCGACACGATGTGTTTCGGTAGTCGTCAGCGCGACGACGACATCGCCGCGCACTCCATGCGGTTTGTCGATGCGGCCGACCTCGAGGAGGTTCACCGAATCAGTCGAGGAACTCGACCTCGACATCGCCACCATCACGGGCGGCGGCGGCGCGCACGACGGTGCGGATCGACTGCGCAACACGACCGCGCTTGCCGATGACGCGACCCATGTCGCCAGGACCAACGCGAACGTTGAGGACAGCCTTGCGGCCACGATCGTCGAGTTCGATCTCGACGGCGGCCGGATCCTCGACCATTTGCTGAACGACGTAGGTCAACACGGCCTTTGCCGTGGTGAAGTCGGGAGTTACTTCCGACGCGTCGACGGTGTCGGCGGCGTCGCTCACGATGCTGCGCCGGTGAACTGCTCCCAAGCGCCAGAGATCTTCAGAAGCTTCTCGACGACCTCAGTGGGCTGTGCGCCCTTTTCAAGCCATGCGACAGCTTTGTCGTTATCGATGGTGATCTCGGAGGGCTCGGTGCGCGGGTTGTAATGACCCACGATTTCGATGAACCGGCCGTTGCGCGGCGAGCGCGCATCGGCTGCGACGACGCGATACGTCGGTTGCTTGGTCTTTCCCATCCGCATAAGGCGGAGCTTCACCACGAGGTTTCTCTCTTCTGCTGGTCGTGCAAGAACGGACTACGAACGTTATCGGCCGAACCAATCGGGACGGCTGAGCGGCCTTCAATCGTGACCCGCGACGGAGCCGCGGGCAAGTTCAGAACTCAGCCGAGTCCAAAGGGGTCGCCATCGGGGCCCCCGGGAAGGCCCGGAAGGCGGAGTCCGCCGCCGGGTCGGCCGCCACCAAGATCGGCTTCAAAATCGGGCAATCGCAAGGGCGCCTTGCCTTTCGGGGCGACGCGTCCGCCGCCGGAGGTACGGCCGCCAGGGCCCTTCGACTTGCCCTTGGCCGCTTTACGTCGGGACTTGCTCAGACGCTTCGTTCCGGCCCCACCCATGCGCTTCATCATCTTGGACATCTCTTTGAACTGCTTAATGAGCTCGCCGACCCGGGCTGCTTCGGTGCCAGAACCATTGGCGATTCGCACCCGACGCGACTGATCGATGAGGTCGGGATCGACTCGTTCCGCCGGTGTCATCGATCGGATGATGGCCTCGACACGCGCGATTTCGCGGTCGTCGATCTGCGCGTTCTTCACTTCTTTGGGAATGCCCGGCATCATGCCGAGGACACCCGAGAGAGGGCCCATTTTTTTCAACTGCTGCATTTGGTCGAGGAAATCCTCGAGCGTGAACTGCCCTTCAAGAAGTCGAGTAGCGGCTTCTTCGGCTTGATCTTTCTCGAAGACCTCTTCGGCCTTTTCGATGAGCGTGAGCATGTCGCCCATTCCGAGGATCCGACCGGCAAGACGATCCGGATGAAAGAGATCGAAGTCGCGAAGTTTTTCACCAGTCGACGTAAACGCAATCGGACGACCCACAACTTCTTTGACGCTGAGTGCAGCACCACCGCGCGCATCGCCATCGAGTTTGGTGAGGATGACGCCGTCGAGTTCGAGAGTCGCGTGAAATGCCTCGGCGGTGTTGACAGCGTCCTGACCAGTCATCGCGTCGATAACAAGGAACGTGTAATCAGGATCGACAGCTTCGGAGATCCGACGGACCTCGTCCATTAGTTCGGCATCGATCGCAAGACGACCCGCAGTATCGACAATGACGATGTCGCGACCGGTCTTGCGCGCTTCAATCAACGCACTCTTCGCAACCTGAACAGGATCGGAATCTTCAGAAAAGACCGGCACTTCGATCTGACGACCGAGTGTGCGCAACTGCTCAACGGCGGCGGGCCGCTGAAGATCAGCGCCAACCAGAAGTGGATGGCGGCCTTGGCTCTTGAACCAGCGGGCCAGTTTTGCTGAGTTTGTTGTCTTACCCGAACCCTGCAAACCAGCCATGAGAACAACGGTCGGCGGCTTGGCGTTATAGGTGATGCGAATGGTTTCGCCGCCGAGTGTGGCGGTGAGTTCGTCGTTGACGATCTTGACCATCTGCTGGCCGGGATTCAGCGCCTTGGAGACCTCTTCGCCAACGGCACGATCTCGGACCCGCGCGCAGAAGTCTTTGACGACGGTGAAGTTGACGTCAGCCTCGAGCAGCGCGAGGCGAATCTCTCGCAGTGCATCATCGACATCGGCTTCGGAAAGCTTTCCTTTGCCCTTCAGTTTTCCAAGGACAGACTCAAACCGATCGGAAAGTGATTCAAACATCAGGCCGCGACCTCAACGGTTTCGTCGTCACTAGCAAGAACATTGTCGTGATAGGTGAGTTTCTTCATGCGAACAGTGCCTCCACGAATTCGGCAGCATCGAATGGAACAAGATCCTCTGCGCCTTCACCGAGGCCAACCAACTTCACCGGAATACCAAGTTGATCGTGAATGGCCACCACGATGCCACCTTTGGCAGATCCATCAAGTTTTGTGAGTACAACACCTGTGAGTTCCGCAGCCTCGGTGAACTGCTTGGCTTGCACCAAGCCGTTCTGACCCGTGGTTGCATCAATGACAAGAAGGACTTCTGTGACTTTTCCGGCGCCCTTGTCAGCGACTCGTCGAACCTTGCTGAGTTCTTCCATGAGGTTCACCTTGTTGTGCAGGCGACCAGCGGTATCAGCAAGAACAAGATCAATATTTCGCGCATTTGCGGCTTCGACGCCATCGAAGATCACTGCGCTTGGATCCCCGCCTTCACTACCTCGGACGAGTTCCGCGCCAGCACGATCGGCCCACATTCCAAGCTGCTCAGCTGCCGCAGCGCGGAACGTATCGCCCGCAGCCATAAGAACCGTGCGCCCTTCGCGGACCTCGCGCACACCCAACTTTCCGATAGTCGTCGTCTTTCCAACACCGTTCACACCAACAAAGAGCCATACCGTTGGCCCAGACTCGCTCGACAGAGTGAGTTCACGGTCGAAACCGCTCAGGCGATCGATCATCTCTGACTTCAATGCACCAAGCAGTTCTTCGCCATTCGAAAGTCCGTCAGTTTTGACTCGTGCCCGCAAATGATCGAGAAGATCCTGCGTTGAGCCAACGCCGACGTCGGCAAGGATGAGCGCTTCTTCAAGTTCGTCCCAGGTCTCAGCATCGATCTTTGAACGACTAGCGATCGAACCCATCGCACCCGAGAACGCGGCACGAGCCTTTCCCAGCCGGTCGCGAAAACGCGGTCGTTCGGCGCTGACCTCCGCATCGTCGACCTCAATAGCCTCAGGCGAGATCGCCTCAACGTCGACAACTGCATCGACACGCTCCTCAGCCAGAAGAGACGTCTCGAGATCAGCAGCAACTTCGGCTTCGACCACTGCATCGCGCGCGGCTTCCTCGGCAGGTACGACACGGTTGTCGACCGGGGCACGTCGCTTCGATGGCGACTCCATCGACCCGCGTCGTTTCCGAGGAGCAATGAATCCGAACCCGATTATCAGACCAAAAAGGACGACGACGGCAACGATGATGAGAATCTCAGTCATGAGCAGGTGAGCCTAGTGGGCGACCCTTCGGGCTCATCCGGGCGAGGTCGTCCCTACCCCAGTTCGAACCCTTCGCCGTGGCCCCAAACGCGTCAGTGGCCGCCCTCTCGGGCGACCACTGACAACGACGTGTTGGAAAGGACTGACTTATTTCAGCGTGCCGAGGGTGACCTCGACCTCAAGATTTCTGCCGTCGCGATTGACTTCAACGACAACCTTGTCGCCTGGGCTGTACCCGCTCGCCATTCCCCGAAGTTCATCAAAGCTGGTAGTCGGCACGCCGTCGATCGCAACGATGAGGTCTCCGGACTTAATGCCGGCCTTGTCGGCGGCGCCGCCGCTCGTGACGCTCTGGACATACGCCCCAGCGCTACCTGAAGGGCTCGAACTCGGGCCGCTTAGACCGAGTCCGGCTCGAGCAACAGTTTTGCCAGCAACAAGCTGATCGGCAACTCGCTTGGCTGTCGAGATCGGGATAGCGAATCCAATACCGGTGTTCTCGCCCGTCTCGCTGTAGATCGATGAGTTGATACCCATGATCTCGCCATTTCGATTGGCCAAAGCGCCACCGGAGTTACCCGGATTGATTGAGGCATCGGTCTGGATCATGTTGATCACGACGCTCCTCCCGCTGGGCAGCGCGCGATTTACCGCAGAGACGATGCCCGAGGTCACTGTTTGATCAAGTCCATAGGGACTGCCGACAGCGACGGCGATCTGGCCAACATTTGGTTTCACTGTTGCCAACTTTGCGGCGGGAGCAGCAAGTCCAGCAGCGCGAACCACGGCGATGTCTGTACCTGTATCGGCACCAAGTACCTGGCCCTTCACTGCAGTGCCTTCCGAATCACGAACGGTCACCGTGCTCGCGGTGCCAACCACGTGAGCGTTGGTGATGAAGAGATCCGTGTCGTAGGCAACGCCAGATCCAACGCCGTCGGTGGTTTCAATCTGCACGACCGATGGGCTCACCGTTGCTGCGACGTAAGCAATCGGCTCGGAGCCCGGATCGATCGTGACTGCTGTTGTCGTGACCTGACCGCTGCCTGCTGAACTGCGGATAACTGTGGTGGTGTTGTCATCGACAAGCGATCGAAGGCCGAAGCCAAGGCCGAACAGACCCACAACAACGACGCTGGCAACCACGACTCGAAGGAACGAATTCGAACGGCGCGGCCCAGACGGCATGGCGGCACGTTCTGGCGGCGGAGTCGGAGCTCCGCCCCACGGAGCCGGCGTTGAAACCGGAGGCACGGGAGGCGCAGGTGGTGCCGGCACGCCGAGGCCGCCGCTCCCCCACGCTGGGGGCACCGGGGGTTCCCAACTGCCAGCTGGCATCGGTGGGGTTGGGGGCTGAGGTGGCATTGCGGGGGGCTGGTTATCCCAGGTCATTTCGAATCGGCTCCTGCAACAGTTTCGGATCGAATGGTACGGACGCCTTGAGGTGAACGTGGCTGCAACGTACTGAGAGGCAGCGAAAGCCGAACGAAAGTCGAGAATTCTTCGGCGAGAGACAAAATGTCTAGGCCATCGCTATCGGTGGAGGCGGGAGCGGTGACTGCGGCTCTGCCGGCACCAGCGCCGGTAACCAGAGAGCAAAGGCAGATCCGTGATCTACCTGCGACACCAACTTCACTTCGCCGCCATGGGCTTCGGCGATCTGCCGGACGATGGTGAGGCCAAGCCCACTTCGTCCCTGTTCGCGACCCGCCCTGGGGTTGCCGCGCCAAAACCGCTGGAAGACCCGATCTCGGTCAGACGGATCAATACCCGGTCCTTGGTCCTCGACCGCCATCCAAACCCACGGGCCATCGAGCCCACCTCGGAGTCGAACCGTGCTGCCTTCGGGGGAATAGCGAATGGCATTGGCTAAGAGATTCCCCAGCGCTTGGCGAAGCGCCAAACGATCTCCGACAACCCAAAGTCCGGAGTCGGCGTGATGCACAAAGTGGACGCCAGCAGCAACAGCAGGCGCATTGAACTCTTCGGCGGCTTCATCGATGAGTTGCGCGACATCGACTGGATCGCGCTCGAGAGACAGCGTTCCTTTACGCGCATAGACGAGTAGGTCATCGACAAGTCGAGCCATGCGCTCTGAGGAACGTTCAACGACTTCTGCCGTGCGACGGAGGTCATCTGCGCTCGCATCGGGATCAGAAAGCGTGACTTCAAGGTTGGTACGAATCACCGCAAGTGGATTGCGAAGTTCGTGGCTCGCTTGGTGAATGAATTGACGTTGGCCTTCAAACGCTTCGTCAAGACGACCAAGCATGTCGTCGAAGGTGTCGGCGAGTTGACGTAGTTCATCGTTGGGCCCGCCCAGATCGATGCGCTGTTTGAGATCACTTGCTTGAATTTCACGCACCGAATTTGAGATCTCGCCAAGCGGCCGGAGCATGCGGCCACTCACGATCCAGCCGACAACCAGACTCGTAAAAAATAACGCCAGCAACGACCAAAACGAATACACCCGCAACGCGTCGAGAGCCCGTTCGTTCACTGACCTCTGCACTAATTGCGCCTGATCGGGCTGAATGAAGGTGATGCCCCCAACCTGGAATGCAGTTGCTGAGATTTTCTGGTTATTTAGCGAATTATGGAGACCCAGATAAATGCCACCAACAACAAGTGCGGCAAGACCAAAAACGAGGACCGACCACACCGCAGTCAGACGAAAGCGGATAGAGCCCATCCATGCAGGCAGACGCTTTGAGGCCCGGTAGCTACGTGAATGAAATCGCGTGCGAACCGCGCTATTCGAACGCGTTGGTTCCGTAGCCAAGTCCGGCTGATCGTGGTCTGCCCCAGAGAGATGCGGATCAATCATGGATCGAGCAATCGGTATCCGGAACCGATGACGGTTTCGATGAGCGGCGTTTCGTCGTCAATAGAGACCTTGCGGCGGAGTGTGCCAACCGTTACGCGAACCGTATTGGTAAACGGATCTGCATGCTCATCCCACACGTGTTCGAGCAATGTCTCCTGCGATATCACTTCACCTGCGTGCAACATGAAATAGCGAAGAAGTGCAAACTCTTTGGCGGTGAGATCGAGTCGACGCGATCCGCGCGTTGCCTCATGTCGTGCGTCGTCGACTTCAAGTTCGCCAACCACCGTGACTGATGAAACGGCTCGGGAATCGCGGCGCAGCAATGAACGCACCCGCGCCAAGAGTTCTGGAAACGCGAATGGCTTCACCAGATAGTCATCGGCACCGTCGTCGAGGCCGGCAACACGATCCTCGAGCCCGTCACGAGCCGTGAGCATCAGTATTCGGGGCTGAGGATCGACGTCAGCCCTCACCCGCCGGCACACCTCGCGACCATCAATACCGGGCATAGTGATGTCGAGGCACAGCAAGTCGTAGGTCGTGACCATGACTTTGTTGAGCGCATCGGCACCATCGTTGGAAACGTCGACTGCGTACCCCTCGCGACGCAGACCTCTCGCCACGGCCTCGGCCAAATCGACTTCATCATCAACGACAAGCACTCGCACGGGGATGACGGTACCGCCCCAGACTCCCCTCTCCATTGCACTTACCGCCGGAAACCCGAAGAGCGCGGCCAACGACAAAATTCATTCCCGGCTTTATGGTGGTCTTCGGTCCGATGTGGTCTCCTTCGCTCCATGACCGCGACCCATAACCTCCCAACCTCCCCACATCCCCTCCAGGAGCCCCTGATGTCCGATCCGTCGTTCCCCTCCTCCCCAAGCCCGACACCCGCCGAAGCAACCGCTGCCCCGTCGGCCGATGCGGCGCTCCTCGAAGCCGCACTTATGGAGATGAAGAAGGTCATCGTCGGCCAAGACCGTGCCATCGAGCGACTTTTCGTCGGCCTTCTTGCTCGCGGCCATGTGCTGCTCGAGGGCGTACCCGGCCTGGCCAAAACCCTTGCTGTAGAAACGCTCGCCACGGTGATCGGCGGCAATTTCAACCGCCTGCAATTCACCCCCGATCTTCTTCCAGCCGATCTCATCGGCACTCGAATCTTCCGTGCATCAAAGGAGACCTTCGATATTGAGTGGGGTCCAGTCTTTGCCAACATCGTTCTGGCTGATGAAATCAATCGCGCTCCAGCCAAGGTGCAGTCCGCTCTCCTCGAGGTCATGGCCGAGCATCAGGTGTCCATCGCCGGCACCACGAAAAAGGTTCCTGAGCCGTTCTTAGTGCTCGCCACCCAGAACCCCATCGAGAGCGAAGGCGTGTACCCACTCCCCGAGGCCCAGCGAGACCGTTTCCTCATGAAGGTTGTCGTCGGTTATCCGACCGCAGCTGAAGAAGCCCAAATCGTTGCGCGCATGGCGGTCGGTGCACCAAAGGCCCAGCAGGTACTCAGCCTCGAACAACTTGTCGAGCTGCAGACATCTTGCGATGCGGTGCACGTTGCACCCGCGGTTGCCGATTACGCCGTTCGCCTCGTTCTCGCCACTCGCGAACCTGCGGCCTATGGACTTCCTGAACTCGCTGAGCTCATCTCATGGGGCGGAAGCCCAAGAGCTTCACTTGGTCTTGTCGCTGGCGGTCGTGCGCTCGCTCTCATGCGGGGACGTTCCTATGTACTGCCGCAAGACATCTTCGACATCGCACCCGATGTCTTGCGTCACCGCATTGTGCCGTCCTACGAAGCGCTCGCGCAGGGACTCTCCGTTGAACAGATCCTCGCCCGCCTTCTGTCGACCGTGCATGCGCCCGTCATTGCTCCGTCGCAGAACCCGACCGCAGTTACCGGCCGTTGAGCGCCAAAAAAACCGCGGCCCCTTCAATAGATGGAACTCCCGCCGCGGAGACTCTCCGCCGCCTTGAAATCAGTGTGACTCGTCGGCTCGACGGACTCCTCCAAGGTGACCACCGCGGCCTCACGCCGGGGCACGGTTCTGAACCCGGAGAAATTCGTGCCTACCAACCAGGCGACGACGTCCGCCGCATCGATTGGAACGTGACCGCACGACTCGGCGAGACCCATGTTCGAGACAGCGTTGCTGATCGCGAACTTGAGACATGGATCCTTGTCGATGCATCTGCATCGCTTGCGTTCGGAACGGCAACCTGTGAGAAGCGTGATCTCGCTCTTGCGGGGGTTGCGGCTACTGGTTTTCTCACCGCACGGGCTGGCAACCGAATCGGCGCAATGACGATCGGCCCCAACGGTGCATCGCCACCCATTCCGGCACGCTCAGGGCGCGTGCATATGCAGGCACTCCTCCGCCAGGTCTTGAGTGCGCTCAACGATCCTCAACCTGGCCGCACCGATCTCACTGCTGGCTTGCAACGCATCGCCGGTACGGCCAAGCGACGCGGACTCATTGTTGTGATCTCTGACTTCCTCGACCCAGGCCCGTGGGATGCGGCTCTTCGCACCTTGGCTCTGCGCCACGACGTCTTATGTATCGAGGTTGTTGATCCCGTCGAACTGGAGCTTCCCAACGTCGGAATGCTGTTGCTCCACGACGCCGTCACCGGTAGCGAAATCGAAGTGCCCACAGGTAACGCAAAGTTTCGTGAGCGCTATGCCCATGCCGCTGCCAATCAACGAGCCACAATCGCAGCTCGTATCCGTGCAACGAGTGCCGATCATTTAGTACTTCGAACTGATCGCGACTGGTTGCTTGATCTCGCCCGATTCGTTTCTCGTCGCCGCGACCGCATTGATTCACTTTCTCGTTCTGCTGCGCATGGATCTGGGAATGTTGGAGCAATTGCGGGAGCGACACTGACCACTGGAGTCACCCGATGATGGGTATTTCATTCCTGAGCCCATGGCGACTGCTTCTGCTACTCGTCGTCGTTGCCCTCGGCATCACCTATGCCTTGTTTCAAAAGCGCCGTTCGAAATATGCGGTGCGGTTTACCAACCTCGAACTACTCGAGTCCATTGCGCCGAATCGCCCCGGCTGGCGACGCCATATCGCCGCTGCGGTGCAACTCGTTGCGCTCGCTGCGTTGGTGTTGGCCTTCGCTCAGCCCGTGCACGACGTGAAGGTTCCTCGCGAACGAGCAACGGTCATGCTCGCGCTTGACGTATCGCTCTCGATGGAAGCGACCGACGTGAAACCTGACCGCATCGAGGCAGCAAAGGTGGCAGCGACAGCGTTCCTTGACGATGTCCCGGCTCAGTTCAACGTTGGCCTCGTGACCTTTGCCGGAAGCGCAAAGATTCGTGTCGCCCCCACTACCGATCGTCAGCAGGTTGCCAACGCCATTCAAAACGCTCAGCTCGACGATGGAACAGCAATCGGCGATGCGATCGATGCCAGCCTTGATGCGCTCGAAGATGTTCCGCCTGCCCCCGATGGCGCAGCCGTACCTGCAGCAATCGTGCTGCTGTCCGATGGCACCACAACGATGGGAACGCCGAACACCACTGCGACACAACGTGCGGTCGACGAAGGTGTTCCCGTTTCAACGATTGCTTTCGGCACGCCGACCGGAACTGTCACGTTGCCCAATGGCCAGATCGTCAGTGTGCCTGTCGATGCACCCTCGCTTGAGGCCATCGCAAAGCAGTCTGGGGGCAACTTTTACGAGGCATCCACGCAGAACCAGTTGACTGACGTCTATTCGAAGATCGGATCCTCGATCGGGTACGACGAGGTGGAGTCATCGCTCACACAGTGGTTCGTTGCCGCCTCGTTCCTCTCGCTCGTTCTGGCGTCGGGCCTTGCACTGGCCTGGTCGAACCGACTTCCGTAGTACCTGCGGTGCAGAACGCCAACGGCCCACCGACTTCTCGGTGGGCCGTTGTTCGTTTTCCGAATGGTAATTTCACACTCGCTACGAGGACACCTTTTCGCTGACGACTCGTGATGAACCACCAGGTTGCATCGATACGCCATAAAGACAATCAGCAGCTTCCATCGTGCGCTTCTGATGGCTCACGATGACGAGCTGAGCATCGTTACGGAATTCCGCAACGAGACCGAGGAATCGGCTGAGGTTCATGTCGTCGAGGGCGGCCTCGACTTCGTCCATCACGTAGAACGGCGATGGACGACTGCGGAAGACTGCAAACAAGTAGGCCAAGGCTGTGAGCGAACGCTCTCCACCAGAGAGCAACGAAAGCTTTCGAACGTTCTTGCCAGAAGGCTTTGCCTCAACCTCAATACCGGTAAGCAGCAAGTTGTCGGGCTCGGTGAGCTTGAGTCGACCCTCACCACCTGGGAACAGCGTTTGGAACAGCGCTTCGAAGTTGGCAGCGACATCGGCGAAGGCAGCAGCAAACACGCTGACGATTTCGCCATCGATTGCACGAATCACCTTGGCGAGTTCACGACGACTTTCCTTGACATCTTCGAGTTGCTGCTCAAGGAACGTGTGACGTTCCTGCAGGGCATCGAATTCTTCGAGCGCCAACGGATTGATCGGACCCATGAGGCGGAGGTCGCGTTCAAGCTCGCGGGCACGGCCGGCAGCGGTCGCGCCTTCGGCGAGTTCGGGACATTCGCTGGCGATTGCGACATCGGGCTCGCAGTCGAGGTCGCGTCGAAGCGCTTCGACTGCTGCTTCGATACGCATCTCGATTTCAGCATGATCAATTTCGGCGCGCTGCAATCGTTCGCGAACCTCGCCGAGACCGCGTTCCTGATCGGCACGCTGACGACGAAGGCCATCAAGTCGACCGGCGACACCGCGAGCAGCCTCGGACTGCCGACGACGACGCTCACGGAAATCGCTGAGGCGACCTTCAATAAGAGCTGAGCGATCCTGGACGAGCGCTGACAAACGATCGAGTGCGGTTTGAGCGCGATCGAGTTCGAGGCGGCGAGCTTCGGCAGCCTCGCGTTCTGCGGCAGCACCTTCGAGCCGGGTTTCCACCTCGACCAGTCGGCCGGTGAGGAACTGTCGTCGTTCAACAACCGCAACACTTCGAACTTCGAGATCGCTGCGCCGCGAACCAACTTCGGCCGCTTGCTCTTCAAGACGAGCGCGAGACTCGGCCATGCGTCGGGCCGACGCGGCAAGTTCATTGTCGGCGTCTTCGAGATCGGGAAGCATCCCCTCGAGTTCGGAGATACGTGCATCTTCACGAGTCACACGGTCGGTGAGCTCGCCAAGATGATCGCTGAGTGCTTCGGCTTCGGTGGCCGCATCGCGACGGTCGGTCTCGGCTCGCTGCAAACGGTCACCGGCTGCAGTGAGTCGGGAATCGTTTGCGTCGAGATCGCGAGCAAGACCAGCTTCAACACTTGCGGCATTGGCCAGTTCGGCTCGTGCCGTTTCGAGCACGCCCGCCGCTTCAGCCGCAACGAGCACTGCTTCGTCGGCACGGCGAGTTGCTTCGTCGAGCGCGGCACCAGTTGCACCAGCACCGGATGAACCGACTCGCCAACCGCTCACGCCGAATCGATCGCCGCTGCTGGTGACAACGATGGCGTCGGGATGAGCACGTGACGCGTCGACCGCCTGCACCCAGCCGCCATCGATAACAACTGCAGCACCGATGAGCGCGTCAAGAAGTGGTTCGACATCGGGGCGACGAGCTCGGACGTGTCCGCGCAACGGTGCGCCAACAGGCGGAGCGGTGCGCGTGGAGCGACCGGCACCAAGAGCGAGCACGGCGCCGCTGAGCGATTCCGCGCTAAGCGCTTCAAGCGCTCGGCGACCAGCATCAACCCCATCGACAACAACCGCGGCCAATGCTTCGCCGACAGCAGCTTCAAACGCTGCTTCCCAGCCCGCATCGATTTCAACGAGATCGAGAACAGTGCCGAGGACACCATCGATACCGGCAAGACGTTCCGTGCCAGCACGTGAACGGGCTTCGTCGAGTGCAAGGGCAAGCGCTTCGACTCGGGCGCTCCAGGCATTCTTTTCGCTTTCGGCAGCACGATGCACTGCTTCGGCCGCTTGGACTGTGGTCTCGGCCTGCGAACGACGAACTTCGGCCGATTCCATGGCTTCGACGAGCGGAAGTTCAGCTGATTCCAACTCGATGAGTTGTGCCCGAAGCACCTCGGTTTCAGAAAGAAGGGTCGCTGCCTTGTCGGCCAGCGCAGTTGCGCGAGTTGCGATGCGATCGCGTTCCTCGCGCGCACGCCCCGATGCAGTGCGAAGTGCGGCGAGTTCGCCACGAACCTCGGCTGCAGCACCTGTAGGAGCTGGCACACCGCTCGCCCACTGCTCTTCAAAGGCCAACCGCTCGGCCGCTAGAAGTTCCTCGGCCTCGACCAGTTCTGCAGCAAGAGGCTCGAACTTCTCAGATTCCGCTCCGACCTCGGCCAGTTCGGCCGACAGCCGTGCTGCTTCGGCTTCAAGTGAAGCAACAACACCCTGATCGATCGACGCGCCCCGAAGACGATCAACACCGCGTCGACGTTCGGTGAGCACTGCAGACAGACCACGAGCTTGCTGGAACAACGACTCGTACGATGCGAGACCGTCGCCGAGATCGTCGCCACCCATGGCAGTGAGTTCCGCCTCGACCGACATAATTTGCGTGTCGAGTTCGGCGAGTGAACGACGGAGGCGTTCTTCTTCTGCAGAAAGCTCAGCGCGCCCGCGCATTCCGTTCTCGAGTCGGGCACGCAATCCTGCAAGCTCGCGACCGGCAATGAAGATGCGCAATGCCGTGAGTTCAGACACAACACCGGCATGGCGACGAGCGGCATCGGCTTGGCGTTCAAGTGGACGCAACTGACGGCGCACTTCGCGAAGCAGATCCTGCATTCGAGTGAGGTTGCCTTCGGTCGATGCAAGGCGACGTTCAGACTTTTCTTTGCGGCGGCGATATTTCAGGATGCCGGCCGCTTCTTCGATGATTGCGCGACGTTCTTCAGGACGAGCGTTGAGTACCGCGTCGATCTGGCCCTGCGAAACGATGACGTGCTGCTGACGACCAACACCACTGTCGGAAAGCAGATCTTGAATGTCGAGAAGACGACACGGAACGCCATTGAGCGCGTATTCGCTGTCGCCGGAGCGGAACAACGTACGAGTGATTGTCACCTCGTTGAATTCGATGGGAAGCATTCCCGAGGTGTTGTCGATAGTGAGGCTGACTTCGGCGCGACCGAGCGCTGAGCGCTTGGTGGTGCCGGCAAAAATGACGTCGTCCATCTTCTGCGAACGCACGGCGGAAGGCGCTTGGGCACCAAGCACCCAACCGATCGCGTCGACCACATTGGACTTGCCCGAACCATTGGGGCCCACCACAACGGTGATACCTGGTTCGAGATCAAGAGCTGTCGTATCGGCGAAGGACTTAAAGCCCTTCATCGTGAGTCGTTTCAGATACATCAGACCTGACAGACCTCGCAGTAGAAGGTGGACCGACTGGCAACCTTGGTCTTCACGATGTCGTTACGACGACAACGACGACACGGCTGCTTGTCACGGTCATACACCTGATGGTGGCTTTGGTAATCGCCGGCTTTACCGAAAAGATCGACGTACTGGCCGTCGCCCAACGTTGAGCCGTTGTACTTGATTGCTTCGTGCAGAATCTCGACGAGCGAACGGTAGAGCCGACGGATTTCCTGCGTCGTGAGCGAACCTGTTTCGCGGTCGTAACGAAGACCAGAGTCGAAGAGGATTTCATCGGCATAGATATTGCCGATGCCAGCGATCATTGACTGATCGGTGAGGAACGCCTTCAGAGACTGACTCTTCGAACGGAGAAGATGACCGAAGTCGACCCACGACATTGGGGTTTCCACTGGATCGACACCGAGGTTTGAAAGTTCTTCGATCTCGGAAGAGATTTCGTCGGGAGTGGCAAGGAACATCTCGCCGAATGTGCGCGGATCGATGAAACGGAGTTGGCCACCCTGCGTGAACGTGATGGTCACATGCGTGTGCTTTTCGACTTCGTCCTTCGGCGTTGCACGACGCAACTGACCTGACATTCGCAAATGAACGATGAGCACCTGTCCATTGTCGAGCGGCATGAGGAGGTACTTCCCTTTGCGCTGTGAACCTGTGATCTTGGCACCGACAAGACCGGTGATGAAGTCCTCGGGACTCTGTCGTTTGATCGACTTCTTCCCGGTGACATCGACGCTCTTTACCTTGCGTCCGACGACCTCTTTTTCGAGTTCGCGGCGAATGGTTTCTACTTCGGGCAATTCAGGCATCGTGCTGCCCACTCTCATGGTTGGGAACGGTCACCGTTAACAGGTGGTCGAGCGCGGCTTGCGCTGCGGCCTGTTCGGCGCCCTTCTTTGAGCGACCATCGCCTTCACCGATGACGTTGCCGTCGACCGATACGCGAGCGAAGAATCGCTTCTCGTGATCGGGGCCCTCGGCCCCGAGTTCATAGACCGGCGCCGTCGAAAAACGTTGCGCCGTGAGTTCTTGCAGTTGTGACTTGAAGTCGCCGTCACCGGGTTCTTCGGCTGCTGCAGCAATAGGTGCCTCGAACAAACCGAGAACAAGTTCGCGAGCGGCATCGATACCGCCGTCGACAAACACGGCTCCGATGATGGCTTCCAAGGCATCGGACAGGATCGAGGCCTTCGACCGTCCACCACTGGCGTCTTCGCCCTTGCCCAAGCGGAGAGCGGGGCCAACACCGAGATCGGCGGCCACCTTGGCCAACGTTGGTTCGCTTACGACTGCCGACCGAACCTTGGCCAGCAAACCTTCGGGCATTTCCGGATGCGAAGTGAAGAGGTGATCAGTGACGATCACACCCAGCACCGCATCGCCGAGGAATTCAAGCCGCTCGTTCGAGGCAGTGTGACCTGTTTCGGCACACCACGAACGATGCGTAAGCGCGAGGAGAAGAGGCCCGGGCTCGGAGAACCCGTAACCCAGGCGATCGACCAGCGCGGTGACGGCGTTGGAGCTCAGGACCTCAGCCCAGCTTTGCCATGACGTAGTCAACGGCGTCGCGGACGGTCTTGAGATCGGCGAGGTCTTCGTCTTCGATGCGGAAGCCAACACTGCGCTCGCCCAGTTCCTCTTCGAGGGCCTCGACCAACTCAATAAGGGCCAGGCTGTCGGCATCGAGGTCGTCGGCGAAGGAATCGCCTTCGTTGATGGCGGTGGGCTCGGTCTCGAGGATGTCGGCCAACCGGTCACGGACCAGATTCAGGACGAACTCTCGGTCGATAGGGCCTTGTTCGACATGGGTCTCAGCGGGCACAACGGTCTCCTCGGACGGCGATGGAACGGGCCGATCGTAGCGGGGTCAAACTTTGCCCGCTTGTGAAAACTGCTGCTCAACGCCCTGCTGGGACGGGACCGAACCTCGGGTTCAGTCGGCGAGGCGAACGGTGGCGGCGATATGACCAACCACATCGGCGTTCACCATGTCGGCGGCAACACGCACCGCGTTCACCATGGCCCGGTCCGAAGAGGAGCCGTGACTGATGATGCACACGCCATCGACACCGAGAAGCATCGCTCCACCTGTGTTCTCAGGATCAAGCGAGTCGTAGAGCGGCATGAGTGACGGCCACAGTGCAGCCGCCGCAGCACGAGCTTCGTCAGATGAATCGAAAGCGGCGAGAAGTGAATTGATGATCGACTTCAGCGATCCTTCGAGAGTCTTCAACGCGACATTGCCAGTGAAGCCATCGGTCACCACGACATCGACGTCGTCGGTCATGATGTCGCGTCCTTCAACGTTTCCGATGAACTGAGCACCGGTTTCGCCGATCCAAGTACCTTCCGCGAGCAACTTGTGTGTTTCCTTCACAAGCGGATTGCCCTTGGTGGATTCTTCACCAATCGACAACAAACCAACGCGAGGCGACGCGATTCCGAAACGCTGTTTCGCGAACACTGCGCCCATCTGAGCGAACTGCACCAGCCAGTCGGCATTGCATTCAGAGTTTGCTCCGGCATCGAGCAGCACCGTTGGAGTGTCGGCGCCAGGAACAGGAATCGGCGTTGCAATTGCTGGCCTTTGGACGCCCTTAATGCGCCCCATCCGCAACAACGCACTTGCCATTGTGGCGCCGGTGTTTCCCGCGCTCACCATTGCCGAAGCCTTGCCGTCGCGAACGGCTTCTGCAGCGCGCACGAGCGATGAATCCTTCATTTTGCGAACGCTTGATCCAGGATCGGCGTCCATCGCAATAACTTCCGATGCTTCGATGACCTCGAGGCCACCGGTGTCGCCAAGGTCCGCAGAGCGCCCGACCAATACAACGGGAATACCAAGTTCATCGACGGCGCGACGCGCGCCAGCAACGATTGCGTCGGGAGCGTTGTCGCCCCCCATGGCATCTACAGCGATGGGAAGCATGAGTGCCCTTTCGGGATCAGTCGACGTCGAGAGCCTGGCGGCCGTTGTACCAACCGCAGTTGCCACACACAACGTGCGGACGCTTCACGGCGCCACAACGCGGACAGGTGCTGCGAGCCGGAGTGGCGATACGCCAAGCTGAGGCACGACGGCTGCGGCTCTTGGACTTCGAGGTCTTCTTCTTGGGTACGGCCATGGTCGTTCCTGATTCGGGGGGCGGCACACTGAGCCGCTCGCGGGACCGGGGGGTGCCCCGGGCAGACGGAGGACTCTACTCGCCGAGGTCGCCCGGTTCGAAGTCCAGTTCTGCCAGGGCTGCCCAGCGGGGGTCAGAGATCGGTCCGGGACCCTCTACTTCCTCGGATTCCTCCCCCTCTCCTGCGACCCGGGCAGGGAACAATTCCGGGGCAGGACCTCGGCAATCTGCAGCGCACAACGGAGCTAGGGGCAGTGCCAATAGCACCGCATCTCGCACCATTGCCTCGAGATTCACGATGTCGTCGGCCATGGCGTAGGTCTCGCCCTCAACGGGACGAGGTTCGAAGATTTCCCGGATCTGAGCTACCGATCGACCCTCAACAGGCTGCAGGCACCGTCGGCATTCACCCACCCACGGGGTCGTGATGCTGCCCGTCGCAACGAGTCCATTACTAAGGGTCTCAAGTTCAAGATCAAGATCGATTGACGCGCCGTCCGGCACCGTGGCCGAGCTAATCCCTAAACCGGAGAGCTCGACCGATTCAGTGAACTGACGCCGCGCTCCGGGATGTCGACGAAGGTCTGCGATCGGCACGACCAAAGGTCGGTAGGTCATCGATTACGCGAGATCCTGATCGAAGAAGTTCGAAGCGGCGTCGCGAATCGTCTGAGTCGGATGGTTCGAAGATGGGGGTGGCGGAAGGTCGGAGTAACGATCCTCGACCACGGTGAGACGTGGGCGATCGTCGTAGACGTCGTAGTCGTCGTCGAACGGAAGTGCTCCGTCGTCCCAAGAGTCAGAGTTGACCATGCCCTCGGCGTCGTACAAGGCGGGCGCATCATCGAGTTGCGAAAGTTCGTCGTAGACCGAAGGTTGTGTGGGCGGTGCCAAAAAGTCTTGACCTTGCTCGTCGTAGATTTCCTGTTCGGAGGCACCTTCGACGCCGTGTTCGGCAGCAGCCGCTGCTTCGGCCAGGAGATTGGTGCCCTGCAACTTCGCTCGGCCAGCGCCAACGAGTTTCTGCGTGCGTTCCAGCACGATTTCGAAACTGGCGAGTTTCTGATCACAGAAGTCTTCGACCTCGTGTCGCAGTCGACGAGCATCTGCTTGGGCAGCATCGACGATGTCATACGCCCGTTGTTCGGCAGCTTTCACGACCTCGGTGCGCTGCACCATACGTTCGGCTCGGGTACGCGCTTGTTCGATGACGTCATCGGCTTCGTGGCGCGTTCGAGCAAGGAATTCTTCGCGTTCCTTGAGCAACCAACGGGCAGCACGGAGTTCCTCGGGCAAGGATTCGAGCGCTTCATCGAGAAGAACAAGAACCTCGTCCTTCACGATCATCGATGAAGCAGACAACGGCACATCACGCGCGTTCTCGATCAGGTCGCGCAGCGTGAGCAACAGGTCTTCGGTCTCGGCCGGGTGATACTGCGCGCCGACCGATGGCGGAGTGAGATCGATCTCGATGTCGTGATCGTCGAATGAGGGATTGTCGTACTGGCTCACGATCCGTACTTCTCCTGAAGTCGTTTGGCAACGGCCGATGGCACCATGGGTGTCACGTCGCCGCCGAAGCGGGTGATCTCTCGAAGCAACTTCGACGCAAGGAACGAGTTCCCTGAGGCCGAAGGAATGAACAACGTGTCCACGCCTGAAATTTTCTGGTTCATCTGCGCCATCTGCAGTTCGCTCTCAAAGTCGGAGACAGCACGCAGACCCTTCACGATGAAGTCGGCGTCCATTTCCTTTGCGAGATCCACAACGAGCGATGCGAACATCGTGACCTTGACGTTAGGAAGGTGTGCGACTGATTCCTCGAGCATCTCTCGACGCTCATCGAGCGAGAACAATGGCTCGCCCTTCTGAGGGTTACGCATGGCAGCAACGATGACCTCGTCGAACAGACGCGACGCCGTCGCGATGATCTCAAGGTGACCGTTATGGATCGGGTCGAACGATCCCGGGTAAAGCACTCGGGTCACGGAGACTCCGGACTGTCGGGGGGCAGCAGGACGCTTATGAGCGTACCCCCGTACCTCTTCTCCTTTCGTGTATCCCATCCAGCCGGAACTGTGATCTCTCGCGCCGATTCGGCAACAACGACACCGCCTGCAGCGATGTGACTCACAAGGTCAAGGACTTCAGCCCACAGTTCGTCATCGGCTACGTAGGGCGGGTCGATCAGCACGAGATCAAACAAAGGGAGTGACGAGCTTTTTGCTGCGTCTCGCAACCACCCCATTGCGTCTTGGGCCACAACTGTGGCTTGACCAAGAAATCCCGTTGTTTCAAGGTTGGTGCTGATCGCTTTGCGGGCGTCACGGCCATGGTCAACGAACACGCACGAGGCCGCCCCGCGAGACAGAGCTTCAATTCCCAGCGCACCAGAGCCGGCAAACAGATCGAGCACCCGGGCGTCGTCGACTGCATCAAGACTGACGAGCGAGTTGAACATCGACTCTCGAACGCGATCGAGGGTAGGACGGGTATCGCTCCCTTCAGGAGCCACCAATCTGCGTCCTCTTGCTTGGCCGGCAACAACCCTCATGCCGGCGACCGTACCCTGTGACGATGGATGCCGAACTCGGAATGACCTGCGTCGACTGCGGAGGCACCCTTCACCCGTTGTCCTACCCACCCGAGGACGGCTGGGAACCAGGCGATGTTGTGGCTTATCGCTGCCCCGATTGCAACGAACGATTCGACATCGTCCTTGGCGATCCGTCGGACGACGACGACCGTTACTGACACGAGGTCACACCATGGGTATCGACGCTGACGTTCACAACCTTGTTGGCCGCTATTGCGATGCAGTGCTTCGCGTTGACGTCTCGGAGTTTTCCGACACGTGGGCCGACGACGCCCGTTGGCTGATTCCCGGCGACGGCATCATCGAAGGCCGCGCCAGCATTTCGGCGACGTTCGAAAAGATTCGACCGACATACAAACAATGCGTGCAAGAAGTTCTCAATGGAACGATTTCGTATGTCGATGGCGACAACGCAAGCGCTCGTTGGCAGATCCGCGAACTTCAGTGGCGCAACGACGGAACGGTCAGCGAACTCATCGGCGTGTACCACGACGTCATGACCCGCGATCTCGACGGCGTTCTGCGATTCACTCAACGCGATTTCGAGTTGATCTACAGCGGTCCGATCGATGGAAGCGGAACGTTGCGACCACCGCGTTCGTTGTAGGCCAACGACGTCAAGCGGTCAGTCAAGAAGTGCAACGAGGATGTCGGCCAGCTCGGCAGGCCGAGCAACCATCGGCGAATGATCGCCGGGCATCTCAACGACATCGGCGCCCATGCGTTCAGCAACTGCGCGCTGGCCATCGACAAGAAGAATCGGATCGTCGGTGCATACGACATAGGTGCTCGACGTTGAACGCCATGCTGCCTTTTCGACAATGACAGTCCCGCCCGTGTTTCCCGAGCGGAGTTTCGTTGCCCAGCGCGCTGCCTCGGTCGGATCGATGTCTGGGTAGAAAACCTGTGCTGCAAATTCTGGGTCGATAAACGGCAGTCCGTCGTCGTCAACACGCATGGTGGTGAGGAATTGCTCGCCGATTGTCATTGGACCGCCGCTGCCCAACTCGCCCGCATCGGGGCCGAGCGCAGTGAGGTACACCAATCGTTCAACCGACGGGTGATTTCCCGCAACTGTGACCACTGCGCCACCGTAGGAATGACCAAGAAGAATGACGGGACCGTCGATGGTGTCGAGAACCGCGGTTACCGCTGCTGCATCTTCAGTGAGGTCGGTAAGTGGAAGATCGACAAGAGCAGTAGTGACCCCACGCGCCTCGAGTTCGGCGACCAGCGGCTCGAAGCACCAACTGCCATGAAATGCACCGTGGGTAAGAACGATTGTTGTCATGGCCGCACATTAGAGCCGAGCGATCAACTTTTCATGAGGAAGTCGATGTCGTCAGCCTTGAGGAAGAGATCCACTTCTTCGGCCAACAGCTCGTGCTTCACAAGTTCGGGATCGGCATCGAGAATCTCAATCGCGATTTCCCGAGCTGTCACCACCCACTCGCGATCTCGGCGAAGCGATGCCAGTTTCAGGTCGTTCTGGCCTTTCTGCCGCTCCCCCATGATCGTGCCTTCGCCACGAAGATCGAGATCAACTTCAGCAAGTTCGAAACCATCGGTGCTTCGAACAAGCGCTTCGAGTCGTGCTTCACCATCAGGAGTTTTCGATTCGCCAACCAGCCAGCAAAACGACTTCGCTGCCCCTCGTCCGACACGACCACGCAACTGATGCAATTGGGCGATACCAAAGCGCGTGGCATCAAGAATGACCATGACGCTGGCGTTGGGCACATCCACGCCCACTTCAATAACCGTCGTTGAAACGAGTGCATCGAGTTCGCCGGCGCGGAACTGCGTCATCACGGCGTCCTTCTCGTCGGATTTCAGTCGGCCATGCAAGAGGCCCACCCGCAGCCCGGAAAGTTCCCCGTGACTCAGTTCTTCATACATTTCTTGAGCAGACCGAACTTCGAGTTTTTCACTTTCTTCGATCAACGGACACACCACATAGACCTGGCGACCAGCGGCGATTTCATCGCGGACCTGCTGCCACACCGCGAGTTCGTCCATGTCGTTCTGTGCCCAACGCGTAATGATCGGCGTGCGGCCTGGAGGGAGTTCGTCGAGAACTGAAACATCGAGGTCGCCGTAGACCGTCATTGCTGCGGTGCGCGGAATCGGTGTCGCGGTCATCACCAACACATCAGGCATGGCGTCGCCTGCGCCCTTGTCGCGCAATGCCGCCCGTTGTTCGACACCAAAGCGATGCTGTTCATCAATCACCACAACGCCAAGCGACTTGAACTCGATGCCCTCAGAGATCAATGAATGCGTGCCGATCACGATGTCGAGATTTCCCGCCGCCATGTCTTCGAGAATCTTGCGACGATCGGGCGCCGAAATTCGATTCGTGAGCAATGCAACTCGCAACGAACGATCCATTCCTGCGCCGCCGAACAAATTGCCTTCGTCGGTATCGGGAACAGTGAACCCCTCAAGAAGATGTTTGATGCCTAGGTGATGCTGTTCGGCCAGAACTTCGGTCGGTGCCATCAGCGCGGCCTGATGACCACCCTGTACCGCAACCAACATTGCACTCACCGCAACCACGGTCTTTCCCGCACCAACGTCACCCTGCAACAAACGATGCATGGGATGACCTTTGGCCAGGTCTTCGTTTATCTCGCCAATCGTTCGAGCCTGCGCTCCCGTCAGTTCATACGGAAGTACGTCGTGAAAACGCTTCACTAGCGGCCCGCCACCCTCGCCGACCACATGCGCAATGCCCACAGCGGTGCGTTCGAGTTCTCGTTTGCGCCGAACCAATTCCACCTGCACGCGCAACAACTCGTCGAACACCAGTCGCTTTCGGGCAGCAGCCGATTCTGCCATTGATTCGGGCATATGGATGGCACGAAACGCTTCAGTCCTTGCAACGAGATCAAGCCGGTCGAGCACGGATTCATCAAGCGGCTCGGCGAAGTCACCTGCGCGGCGCAATGTCTCTTCACAAAAGCGCGCAATATCCCACGACGCGATTCCCGCTTTCTCGGACTGTCCATAAACAGGGAGGATGCGGCCAGTGCGGTTGCCGATGAGATCGACAACCGGGTTCGTCATCTTGCGCTTTCCGCCGTAGAGCTCGAGCTTTCCAAAGAAGACTGCGTCAAGCCCCGGTTGTAATTGTTTCTCGCGAAATGGCTGTCCAAAGAACGTGACATCCATCGACGCAGTGCCGTCGGTGACGGTCACGATGACCATCGACTTGCCCTTACCAGTGCGACGCTGCGTCGAACGCTTCACGTTGACCAGAATCGCTGCTTCTTCGCCCACTTCAAGATCGGCGATCTTCGCTTCCTTGGTGCGATCGATGTAGCGGCGTGGGTAATGCGTCAGTACATCGAGCACCGAACGAATACCCATTTTTTCGAGCGAGGCCGCCTTTGTCGCGCCAATACCTTTGAGCTCGCTTGCCGGCAGGTTGGCGAGTTGCGCCAACCGACGTCCCACGATCTCGCTCACTCGATACCGAAAAGATAGGGATAGAGCGGCTGTCCGCCGTGATGCACTTCAACCTCGCAATTAGGACGATTGTCGTGCACCCACACTTCAAGATGTCGAGTAGCCGCAGGCGTTGCGCCTTCACCCTCGATGATTGTGACGATTTCATGATCGTCACTCACGATGCGGGCAAGCAGGGCAGAAGCCGCTTCGGAAAGATCAGGATTGATCGAAATGATTCCGTCGCGAGCGATACCGAGCCAGTCGCCTTCGCTGATCGGACCAGCATCACTACTTGAATCACGAACGGCCCGAGTCAGTTCGCCAGCAACAACATGCGCAGCAGCTTCGGACATTGCGTCGACATTCGAAGCAGCAGTGCCTTCCGGGTCATAGGCCAGCAATGACGCGAAACCTTCGGCGACCCCACGTGTGGGGACAACACGAACATTTTTCGTGGTCATGGCATCGACCTGTTCGGCCACCGGGATGATGTTCTTGTTGTTTGGCAACAACACAACATCGTCGGCCGGTGCTGCTTCAACCGCTTCAAGCAATTGCGCAGTTGACGGGTTCATGGTTTGGCCACCAGTAACGATCACCTGCACCCCAAGAGAATGGAAGATGCGACGAATGCCATCGCCAACCGAAACCGCAACAACCGCACACGGCACGGGGTCGTGCGTTGTTGCTGGTTCGGGGTTCATTGGTACGGCCTCGCGTACCCAACGCTCCTCTTCAACTTCTTCGAGAAGATCAGTGACGCGGATGGAACGCGGTCGACCAATGTCGACGGCGGCGTCGATCGTTGCGCCGATGTCGTCGGTATGAATGTGGCAATTCCAAATTCCGTCGCCACCGACAACAACGATTGAATCGCCGAGCGTTGACCAGACATCTTTGAAACCAGGTACGGCTTCGTCGGGTGCTTCGAGGAAGTACATGACCTCATAACGAAGACTGGCGAGTGATCCGTCATGTGAGCCGTCGCCATGGGCAGCGTCGAATGCGTCGAGAAATTCTGCCGACGCGCCAGCTGGATCTTCCGCCGCTTCAGGAATCGGTCGACCGCACACAATGTTGAGCGCGACGTCGAACATCAGCATGAGGCCGGTGCCGCCAGAATCAACAACACCAGCGTCGGCCAACACCTGCAGCATCTCGGGAGTACGTGCGAGCGCATCGGTACCCGAAGCATGCGCTGCTTCGAGAACACCGAGAAGATCGGCACCGGCATCGGCGGCGGCTCGGCCACCTTCGGCCGCGACGCGCACAACCGTAAGGATCGTTCCTTCGACCGGCTTCATCACCGCGCCATAGGCAGCGGTGGCAGCAGCATCGAGTGCAGTTGCAAAGGTTGCGCCGTCGATGACTGCAGCGGAACGGAACTCAGCAGACAGCCCACGCAAGATCTGCGAGAGGATCACGCCCGAATTTCCGCGAGCGCCCATGAGCGATCCGTGAGAAATGGCCTGACATGTGGAATCAAGATCAGACTCGGCGCCATCGAGCTCGGCCACGACCGAAGCCAGGGTGAGGGCCATGTTCGTTCCGGTGTCGCCATCGGGAACCGGATAGACGTTCAGCCGGTTGATGGTCTCTCGATGGGCGGCCAAGGCATCGGCGTAGCCCCGGATGAGCGTCCGGAGGTCATCGGCGGTCAGGCTGGTGGCGATCGACATCGGCGGAGAGACTACCGATGTGACCGACGTCCGGCTGAGGCGGCCCAAATCGGGCCGATTCAGGCCGGTCATCGGCCGAATTGGGGCTGAGAGGGCTCGCTGCTACGATTCGCCGTTCGATTCTTCTGACGTCCCGGAGTGTGTTGTCATGGCAGCTGTATGCGAGGTGTGCGGAAAGCACCCATCGTTCGGTATGGCGGTAAGCCACTCCCATCGCCGCACCAAGCGCCGTTGGAATCCGAACATTCAGCGGGTCCGAGCCGTGGTCAACGGTTCGACCAAGCGCGTCAATGTGTGCACGTCGTGCCTTAAGGCCGGCAAGGTCGTCAAGGCAGTTCGCTGACCGTGTCTGCTGGTCCTTTGCAGGGTGTCGTCAAGTCCTATGACCCGGTGTCGGGCGTGGGCACCATCATCTGCGACACGGATCTCAATGACTATGAGTTCACCCGCAGTGCCCTCGTGGGTTCGGTTTTCCGTTCCCTGCGTCAGGGCCAGCGAGTGGTCTTCGATCTCGACGGTGGCTCCTTAGCCATTCGTCTTCGTATGGGCTCTGAGGCCGATATGGGTACCCCCGGGTATGCGCAACCGCACCCGGAGAATGTGCAGCACCCTCAGGGCGGCACCGAAGGCTGAGTGCCACACGGCACACCTTGGGTTTCAGCGACGGAGAGCGTCGGTGAATCCTCTACGCTTCGCAGATTCACCACAGGTTCACTCGGCGGCAACCGCTTCCCGAGAACAACCCCCCACTCAGGCGCAACGCGCATTCGACAACGACGTCGGAGGAACTATGGCCGGGCAGACAAAAAACCAGAAGCTGATCGACTGGGTCGAACAGTGGCGCGAAATCTTGCAACCCGATGACGTCTATTGGTGCGACGGCTCTGCTGAAGAGTACGAGCGTCTGTGCGCGCAGCTCGTTGAAGGCGGAACATTCCGCACGCTGAACGAAGCAAAGCGTCCGAATAGTTACCTCGCACTCTCCGACCCGGGCGATGTTGCTCGCGTTGAAGACCGCACCTACATCTGCTCCGAACGCGAAGTCGATGCGGGCCCCACGAACAACTGGCGTCCGCCCGCAGAGATGCGTACCGAGATGAACAAGCTCTATGCCGGCGCTATGAAGGGTCGCACGATGTACGTCGTGCCCTTCTCAATGGGTCCGCTCGGTTCGCCGATCGCACACATTGGTGTGCAGCTCAGCGACTCGGCCTATGTCGCAGTGAACATGCGCATCATGACCCGCATGGGCCAGGGCGCCCTCGACGTTCTTGGTAATGGTGAATGGGTTCCGTGCGTGCATTCAGTTGGCATGCCGCTCGCTGCCGGTCAGGCCGATGTTCCTTGGCCGTGCGATGCCGAGAACAAGTTCATCGTGCACTTCCCGGAAACCAGCGAGATCTGGTCCTACGGATCGGGCTACGGCGGCAACGCACTGCTCGGCAAGAAGTGCTTCGCGCTGCGTATCGCTTCAACGATGGCTCGCGACAATGGCTGGATGGCGGAGCACATGCTCATCCTCGGCCTCACTTCGCCTGAAGGTGTCAAGAAGTACGTCGCCGCGGCATTCCCGTCGGCTTGTGGCAAGACCAACATGGCGATGCTCATCCCCACCCTTCCGGGTTGGAAGGTCGAAACCGTTGGTGACGACATCGCATGGATGAAGTTCGGCGCCGATGGTCGTCTCTACGCCATTAACCCCGAAGCGGGTTTCTTCGGCGTTGCCCCCGGCACCTCGGCCAAGTCGAACTTCAATGCCCTCGAATCGGTGAAGGGCAATTCGATCTTCACCAACTGCGCACTCACCGACGATGGCGACATCTGGTGGGAAGACCTTTCCAAAGAAGCGCCTGCACATCTCATCGACTGGAAGGGCAACGACTGGACTCCCGCCTCGGACTCCCCCGCTGCCCACCCGAATGCGCGCTTCACTGCTCCGGCAGCACAGTGCCCGTCGATCGCACCGGAATGGCAAGACCCCGCCGGTGTGCCGATTTCCGCCATCCTCTTCGGCGGCCGTCGCGCCACCAATGTCCCGCTCGTCACCGAATCATTCGATTGGCGCCACGGCGTGTTCCTCGGCTCGATCATGAGTTCAGAAAAGACCGCAGCTGCTGCTGGCGTTGTCGGCGAACTTCGTTTCGACCCCTTCGCCATGCTGCCGTTCTGTGGCTACAACATGGGCGACTACTTCAAGCATTGGCTTGAGATCGGTGAAGCAACCGACGCGTCGAACCTTCCCAAGTTGTTCTGGGTTAACTGGTTCCGCAAGGGCGACGACGGTTCGTTCCTGTGGCCAGGCTTTGGCGAGAACTCCCGTGTTCTCAAGTGGATCGTCGAACGCCTTGAAGGCACCGCCGGCGCCACCGACACCGCCATTGGTCGTGTTCCGAGCGCTTCAGATCTCGACCTTGCCGGCCTCGACATTGACAACGCCACCATGGCCACCTTGTTGTCGGTCGACAACGCCGCATGGAGCGCCGAAATCCCGCAGATCGAAGCCCATCTCGACTCCTTCGGTGCGGAACTTCCTTCAGAGCTTCGTGACGAACTGCGCGAACTCGAAAAGCGTCTCGGCTAGTTCCGATTCACTCCACGAACTGAACGAGGGCGGGGCTTCGGCCTCGCCCTCTTCGCGTCCCGCCTTGACGAGTGGCGGACTTTCACTTTGTCGGCAACGATCACACCACGTTGTTGAAGGGGGGCTCGTGGACGTTGATCGTCGTCTGACGCATGTGGAGTTGTTGCACGCACCGGGTGAGCGCGCGCTGGCTGCCCGCGTCTTCGAACTTCTCGGTTGCACGGTGTCCGACAGCGGTCGTCACTGGTTCACCGCATTCATCGACACGAACCTTCGCGATTACGCCAACAATTCGTTCTACGCATCGGAAGCACCGGCGGAGCAGTTGGCCATCGAAGCAGCGATGGCTGATGCGGTCGAGGGATGGATCGACATGGTGCGTGCTGCTCCGCAGAACTCGCCGCACTTTGGAGTACGAGTCGGCACAGTCGAGGAACACCGATCCATCATCGACAACATCCGTAACGCTTCAGAGAACGATGCCGAGCTGCGTGGCCGTATTGAAGTGCTCGGAGAATTCCCTCACGATGCGCCCGATGCAATTGCCACAAACATGGATCAAGCATTCATCTGGACGAACGTGATCGCGTCAGGTCCACTTCGACTCGGCCAAGTGATTGAAGTGCAATGGCATCTGCAAAAAGAACAGACGAACTGAAACTCAGCTGACTGCGCCGACGAGCATGGCGCGGATACCGAGTCCCATAAGGAACAAACCGCCCAGGCCGTACAGCAGATACTTCTTCTGTGACATCTGATGGCGGTAGCTGTAGATAAGGCCGACAACGATGATGGCGATAAAGCCATAGAACATGTGGAACTTCGGCGCCTTAATCCCCTGGCCCGCGACCATGGCGACACCGAGACCGACCTGCACAAAGATGCTCAATTCAACAATGACGATGAACCACCAAAGTGCGCGCGTGCGAAGTGGCTGAATCCAGTTGGCCGCTAACGCCCAACTACCGGCAAGAGCATTGCCGATGATGACGAACCACGAAAAGGACTCATGAATGCTTCGAAGCATCGGGAGATTCTCGCGTTACTTTGACGGATCGACGGAGATGACAGGTTCGTAGGCCCAGATCTCGGCACCAACGCCCACGGGGCGTTCACCGCCGCCAGCTCCGGGATGCCCGCCGGGGTGACCGCCGGGATGTCCCGCTGCAGCTGGTGCGCCTTCGGTTCCGCGGTGACCATCGGCGAATGCCGGCGAAGCGACCCACGCATTGAATGCGTCTTCGTCACGCCAGCGAGTGATGACGAGCCATTGATCACGGCCATCGGTGGGCTTGAGCAGTTCGAAACCCTCGAAGCCGTCGGCGCCATCGACTGCGCCAGCACGGGCGGCGAATCGATGAGCGAGTTCGTCGCCGGCCTGGGCCGGAACGGTGATGGCATTGATGCGAATTATCGACATGGGTAGTCATGGTTGCCGCCCCGGGCCGGTCGCGCCAGTCCACGACGCCCGTAGACTCGGCTCGTGCTGAAGGCAAACGATCCGTGTTGGTGTGGCAGTGGGCAGAAATTCAAGCGCTGCCACCGCGACACCAAGGAACAACTCCAACCGGGGCTCATCAGCCCCATGCGCACGGTGCCGGCCGATATCCCCCGCCCCGAGTACGCCGAGACCGGAAACGTCACCCGTCGTCCCGAGGAGCGCATCAAAGACGCCGCCTTCATCAAGCGCATGCGTCGCGCTGGCCACGCTGCCGCCGAGGTCCTCGACATTGGTGCGGCGGTAATTGCGCCTGGCGTGACCACCGATGAAATCGATGCCGTTGTGCATCAGGCCTATATAGATCGCGGTGGTTACCCGAGCACGCTCAATTACCGGGGCTATCCGAAATCGCTCTGCACCTCAGTGAACGAAGTTATTTGTCATGGCATCCCCGATGACCGGCCGCTACGCGATGGCGACATCGTGAATCTCGACGTCACCATTTGGCTCGATGGCGTGCACGGCGATACCAATGCCACCTATTGCGTCGGAAATGTCGACGACGCCTCGAAGCGCCTCATTGACGTCACTCGACAGTGCCTCGATCGCGGCATCGCTGCCGTTGCGCCCGGTCGACCGTTCTCCGACATCGGTCGTGCCATTGAAACGCACGCCGTCGCCAACGGTTATGAAGTTGTGCGCGCATTTGTGGGGCACGGAATCGGCGAGCAATTTCACACCGACCTGCAGATTCCTCACTATTACGAACCCCGTATGACCACGATCATGGAACCGGGCATGGTCTTCACGATCGAACCGATGATTTCGATGGGCACGGGCCAGCACAAGATTTGGGACGACGACTGGACGGCCGTCACCGCCGACGGCAGTCGAACCGCACAGTTCGAGCACACGATTGTGGTGACCGGCACTGGCGTCGAGATTCTTACGACCACTGCCTGACATGAAATCGATCAACGTCACGCTCGAGTCGATGACCGTGAACGGCGAGGAAGTGCCGTTGCTCTCTGCCGACCTTGTCGTCGTGCGTCGACCCGAAACTGATCGCCTCGATTGGGAGTGCGTCGCATTCACGCTCTTGATGGACCCATTCCCACAGGAACCGGTGTTCTTAGAGATGATTGACGTTGTCGAAAGTCGAACCCTTTCTGGCAATGCACTCGTTGTGCGATCAGATCAGAATCGACACGTCTTTCGTGGCGGCGGCGACCTCAGTGGCCTCATGCCCGAAGACGGACTCGAACCAAACCAGTAACGCACCGCCGACCTTCGAGCGCAGCGGTAGCGTGGCGCCATGTTTCGTCACGTTGTGAACTTTCGTTGGAACTCCCAGTCCTCTCCTGAACACGTTGCCGCCCTCGAAGAGGCGCTTTCCGGCTTACCCGCGTTACTCCCCGGCCTTCGGCGCTACTCCTACGGCAGCGACGCTGGATTGAACGAGGGGAACTACGAGTTCGCTGTCGTTGCCGAGTTCGACAACGCCGAGGGCTACCTCGCCTATCGCGACAACGACGAACACGCCCGAATCATTCAGACGCACATCGCTCCGTATCTCGATTCACGCACCGTTGTGCAGTTCGACTTCAACGACTGATTACTCAGGCGAAAAGTGATGTGCCGAAGGGTTCGCCCTCGGCGCGACTGCTCTCAAGCGCAATAAACCATTCGGTGCCAAACGCTGCAGCAAAAACCGCTTCTGGCATTTTGAAGAAGAAGGAATCGGGTCCGATCTGACTGCGATGGGCAGCCATGGCGGCTTTCTTCACATCGACGACGTCTGCGACATCGACTGCGTGCGTGATGACCGCTTCGGGTGAACCGAATTCGCCGCGATCGGCGGCTTCAGCGCGCTTACGCATCTGTTCAACAGTCTCGCCCTCGAGTTCGCCTTCAACCTCGTTTTCGAAAACCGACGCATTCTCTGCCATCTGTTTCATGATGCGATCGCGGTTCATCGTCGACTGGAAGACACGATCGACGCCCGCGATTTCGGCAGCGCGCTTGCCCACGCGATGCACCTGAATGTGATCGGGGTGGCCGTAACCGCCGTGTGAGTCATAAATAGTGAGAACGTCGGCGTCGACGTCGCGAAGAATCGCGGCGAGACGCTGCGAGGCCTCTTCAACATCGGCCTGCCAGAAACACAACGGGTTCCCATTGGTGGTTTCACCAATCATTCCGCTGTCTTCATAACCAAGGAACTCAACCCGGTCGAGACCCAGGATCTCAGCGGCCTGATGAGTTTCGACAACACGGCGCTCCCAGAGCGGCTCGCCCTCGTCCAGAACGCCGGGCTGCGGTTCACCTTGTTCGCCACGAGTGGCCAAAACGAGAACAACCTCGTGACCATCTCGCTTCGCAAGCGTCATCAACCCGCCAGTGGCGATCGCCTCATCGTCGGGGTGAGCGTGGAAACAAACAAGCGTTGCCATTAGGCGATTGCCCCTTCGGCTCGGAGTGCCGCCAATCGAGCGTCGTCAGCAACTCCCCATTCCTTCAGCACCTCATCGGTGTGTTGGCCGGGATGAGAAGGCGGGCGCTGGATGCTGGCTTCGGTGCGTGAGAAACGCGGTGCCGGCGCAGGCTGCACTACTCCCGCGTTCTCAACGAAGGTCTTGCGCGCAACCGTGTGCGCATTCGTCGTCGATTCGACAAGCGAAAGGATCGGAGCGACACACGCATCTGAACCGTCGAAGATGGCGGCCCATTCATCACGTGTCTTTGTTGCAATTACTGCAGCAAGTCGTTCCTTCAAATGCGGCCACATCGAGCGGTCGTTCTGCTTCGCGAATTCCTCATCGCCAGCAAGGCCGGTCTTCTCAAGAAGCTCGGCATAGAACTGCGGTTCGATTGCGCCAACGGAAAGAAACTTGCCATCGGAGCATTCGTAGACCTCGTAGTAATGGGCGCCCGTGTCGAGCATATTGACGCCGCGCTCATCGCTCCAGAGACCCATTGCCATAAACCCGTGCATAAAGGTTGTGAGCACTGCAGTGCCGTCAACCATGGCTGCGTCGACGACCTGGCCCTTACCCGACAAACGCGCTTCGATGATTCCGCACGCAATGCCAAACGCAAGCAGCATGCCGCCACCACCGAAGTCGCCAACGAGATTGAGCGGAGGCTGCGGACGTTCATCGGGACGACCAATGGCCCCAAGCGCGCCACCAATGGCGATGTAGTTCATGTCATGGCCGGCCATTTGCGCCATCGGGCCGTCTTGGCCCCAGCCCGTCATACGCCCGTAGACAAGTTTCGGATTTCGAGCCAAACACGCGTCGGGGCCAATGCCCAGTCGTTCGGTCACGCCGGGACGAAAACCTTCAATAAGTGCGTCGGCTTTTTCGACCAGTCCAAGAACCGTCTCAACCCCTTCAGGATTCTTGAGATCGACACCAATGGATCGACGACCGCGGTTCATCACGTCTTTCGGCGGAGTTGCGGGATCGCCGCCGTACACCTGCCCGGCACGATCGACACGAATGATGTCGGCGCCCATGTCGGCCAGCATCATCGCCGCAAAAGGCCCTGGCCCGATTCCTGCAATCTCAACGATGCGAACACCCGCGAGAGGTCCCATAACTGTGCTCCTAAAGGTGGAAAGAAAAGTGGTTACGCGTTGGCCCGAGCGGCGAGCGCAGTGACGTGCTCAATGATGGTGGCCCAGTACTGACGGGGCACATCGTGGCCCATGTCTTCAAGAACAAGAAACTCGCTGCCCCGCAAAGACTCAGCAGTGCGTTCGCCGCCGCTGAATGTCACCAACGGGTCAATGGTTCCGTGAACAACAAGAGCAGGAACATCGATTTCACGCAGGCGTTCAGATCGTGGTGGTGAGGTCACAATGGCGAGCAACTGCGCCACCTGTCCTTCTGGATGGAAGCAACGATCGAACTGCAGTGTGTTGCGTTCAAGAATCCAGTCTTCGTCGCAATAGACCGGGCCGGCGAGCAAGCGGCCTGTTTCAAGAGACTTCGCCAAGTTTGCTTCACGCTCAGTCGGCGCCGGCTCGAGCAATACGCTGACGGCCTCGGCTGTGGGTTGGCCGACATCGGGTTCACCCGTGGTCGACATGATTGACGTGAGTGAAACAACACGCTCTGGGTTATCAATGGCCATCTGCTGAACGATCATGCCGCCCATCGAAGCACCAACGAGATTGACCCGATCGAGACCAAGCGCATCGCAAAGTCCCCACGCATCTGCAGCCATGTCAGAAAGTTGATACGGAGCCTCGGTCGGCTTGCCCTGTAGATACCCAGCAACAGCTTCGATGAGATTGATATGAGTATCGATCTTCGTCGACAGGCCTACGTCACGGTTGTCGAAGGTGACGACAAAGAAGCCACGGTCGACGAAACCCTGCAAGAAATCTGGACTCCACCATTTGAGTTGGCAACCCAGTCCCGCAACGACCAAGAGCGGCGGATCTGCCGGATCGCCGAGGGTTTCGTATTCGATTTCGATGCCATTGGCCTGTGCGCGCATGGGGGGAATCCTCGCCCCCACCCGGGATGCGGTCAAGCGACCACGACTACCGTTCGGTCCATGAGCGGGAACGAACACTTTGATGGCGAGCAGGCCGCCGCTGCTGGCTATCGAATTGACCCGCTCAGCCGAGCGCCTGCCTGGATGGTCCCAGCCCGCCAGGGTCGGCCCAACCTTCCTTCTGAGTCCTGTCCGTTCTGCGTTGGCGGCATCGAGGCACCCGAGCCCTACGAGGTTCTCGCCTTCCCGAACCGATGGCCTCCGTTCGAAAATGATCGAGCAGAGATCGTTCTCTACACCGCTGACCACAACGCATCATTCGCTGATCTCACTGCCCAACACGCTCGTCGAGTTGTCGATCTGTGGGCCGAACGTTCTGCAGCGCTTGGCGCGCGCGACGACGTTGCCTATGTGTTGTGTTTCGAAAACCGAGGTCCCGAAGTGGGCGCAACGATTGCTCACCCTCACGGACAGATCTATGCGTTCGACATTGTGCCGCCGGTTGTTAGGACCGAATATGCCATTGCGTCGGAAGAAACATTCGATGCCCCGTCAGACGACGTCATGGTCGCTACCCATGGTGAGTGGTCGGCTTGGGTTCCACTCGCTGCCTCGTGGCCCTACGAGCTTTTGCTTGCTCCTTCGACCGATGTCCCCGACCTTCCATCGCTGAACGACAACGAGCGCAACGATCTCGCGTCGCTCCTCATTGATTGCATCGGACGTCTCGACGCGTTGTTCGACGCGCCGATGCCGTTCATGATGTGGTTCCACCAGCGGCCATTCGACAACATTGAGCGTCGCTCGGTTCGAGTTCACGCGCATATCGCTCCGCTCCTGCGTGCAGCAGGCGTCCAACGCTTTGTAGCGGCTGGCGAACTTGGTAGTGGCGTGTGGTTCAACCCAATCGAACCGATCACCGCCGCCGCACAACTACGCGCCGCGAAATGACAATGACCGAAACCACGGTGTTCGCTCCCGGGCGGGTCAACCTCATCGGCGATCACACCGACTACGCCGGCGGTCTTGCGCTGCCCTGTGCCATCGACCTCGGCATCACGATTCGCGGCCAGCAAAACCATGAACTGATCGAACTTCGATCGGACTCTATGGATGGACTCACGTCCTTTGATCTCGGGACATCGATCGACATCAGATCGTTTGAGCCCTTCTGGGGCCGTTACGTCGCAGCAGTCGTTGAGGAAAGCGGTTGGACGACCGGATTCATCGGTGACATCAGTTCGACACTGCCCACCGGCGCCGGGTTGTCCTCAAGCGCCGCCTTCGAGATCGCCCTCGCTTTGGCGTTGGGATTTTCAGGATCGCCGATGGACCTCGCTCTGCTCGGTCAGCGCGCCGAACTGCGCGCGGTCGGGGTGCCGTGCGGGCTTCTTGATCAACTGAGCATCGTGTTCGGCCGCGCTGGCCACGCGATGGTCATCGACTTTGCCGAGAACGCCATCGACTACGTCCCCTTTCCCGAAGAGCTCGACATTTGGATCGTCCATTCGGGACAGGAACGTCAACTCGCCGACTCCGCCTATGCAGAACGGCGAGCATCGTGCGAACTGGCGGCTCAGCGAATCGGTCCACTAGCCACTGCGTCCGCTCGAGATATCGCAATGCTCGATGGCGAGTTACTTCGACGAGCTCGTCATGTATCGACCGAATGCGAACGCGTGCGACAGGCGGCGATCGCCCTTCAGTCGAACGATCCGATTCACGTTGGTCAATTAATGATCGAGAGCCACGCGTCGCTACGCGATGACTTCGACGTCTCTACGTCGGTTCTCGACCAACTCGTGGACCAACTCGTGGCACTGCCCGGAGTCTTCGGGGCTCGACTCACTGGTGCCGGATTCGGCGGATGCGTCGTTGCCCTGTGCGAGCGCGGCGCTGTCGCCGACCCGAATGCGATCAGCGGTCGGGGCTGGATTGTTCGACCTTCCGATGGAGCGCGGCGCGTCGAGGACTAAGCGCCGACGACCTACATACGACCGAGCAGTTCCTGCTTCTTCATTTGGAACTCGTCTTCGGTCAACACGCCCTGGTCGCGCAAGGCACTGAGTTTCGCGATCTGATCGGGGATGGATTCGGACCCAGCTGCTCCCTGAGCACGATTGATTCCACTCGAAATTCGATCAGCGGCCTTGATCTCATTCGCTTCCATCTGCTTGTAGATCTCGTTCTGCACCGCGCTGGGGTTACGGATGTCTTCGAATCGCTGCGCACCGTCCTTTGAGGCCGATTCAATATCGAGATCGCCCAGGCCAAGCATGCGTTCGAAGATGCGCTGATGAAAGAAGATCGTGTTGATTCGTTCCAGAGGGATCTCGATGCCGTGCTTGGCGATGATCCCCGTGCGGAAAATGACGCGATCAGACGTGAGTACGAAATGGGTGCTCACCCAGCGGATATAGCGCTGCAAGAACCACACGAGCGTGGCGAAGACAAAGACGGCGACTGGCACCGAGATCCATGATGGCCAGCCACGACTCAGAGTGACTATGGCCAAGATCACGGCCAGCGCCAGCATCGCCGCCGACTTCGCAAAGAACCACCAATGCGGGTGAAGGTCGAGGATGAGTTCTTCGGTTGAGTGCAGTTCGTCTTCGGGATACGGCATTCCAAACCGTACCCCCGGCACTGTCGCTGGCGGTGAGTACGGTCTGACGGGTGGAACCCGACGCCCTTCTCGACGGCCTGAATAACGCGCAACGCCTTGCGGTCACCTCGCCTACCTCACCGCTGTGCATCCTTGCCGGCGCTGGGTCGGGAAAGACCCGCGTCCTCACTCGCCGCATCGCCTATCGCGCCGCCACTGGCGATCTCGACCCGCGCCATGTTCTCGCTCTCACATTCACCCGAAAAGCTGCTGGCGAACTCACCGCTCGCCTCCGTTCACTTGGTCTCCGTGAACAGGTAGCCGCCGGCACGTTCCACTCCGTTGCCTACGCGCAGTTGCGCACTCGCTGGGCAGAACGCAACATCACTCCCCCACAACTCATGACACGCAAGGCGGGGTTTGTCATCGGTTTGCTCACCGGTGCTGAAAAGTCCACGCCCGGTATCGACTTCGTCGCCGAGATCGAATGGGCCAAAGCCCGCATGGTTGAACCCGAGGCCTACCCCGACGCGGCAAAGGCTGCCGGACGCAAACCGCCAATCTCTTACGAGGCCACCGCTGCCGTCTATGCCCGTTACGAAGATCAGCGTCGCCAAAAGCGCCTCATCGATTTCGACGACATGTTGCGCGTCTGTCATCGCGACCTCGTTTCCGACGACGGGTTCGCCGCATCACAGCGTTGGCGATTCGCCCACCTCTTTGTCGACGAGTTTCAGGACGTCAACCCACTGCAACACGCACTGCTCGAAGCATGGCGGGGCGATCGCAACGACCTCTGCATCGTCGGCGACCCCAATCAGGCCATCTATTCATGGAACGGCGCCGACCCCGATCTTCTCCGCACCTTCCCGCAACGCTTCCCCACCGGCGAAACCATTCGTCTTCTCGACAACTACCGATCAAGTCCTCAGATTCTTGCCGCAGCAAATGCGTTGCTCGTTGGCGGACGCGGCGTCGATCACGACGGCACCCAGTCAGCCACTCGTCCCGACGGCGGAGTTCCATCGGTTCGCGAGTTGCCCGACGAACGCGCTGAAGCGGCCGCCATCGCGCGCGCCGCACGCGACCGCCATGGTCCTGGCGCGCGCTGGTCCAATCAAGCAGTGCTCGTGCGTACCAACGCTCAGCTGCCCATCATCGAAGAAGCAATGAAGTCAGCGGGCATTCCCTTCCGTGTGCGCGGCGCCACGCCATTGCTCGATCAGCCCGAGATCAAAGCGGCACTTGGCGATCTCCGCCGCACCCCTCGTCCATTCTCCGATGCCATCCACGACCTCGCTCTCTCGGTTGTCGTCGATGACGAATCCGAAAGCGATCGCGCTGCGGAACGTCGCGCCAATCTCGATGCACTCGTGCAAATGGCTCGCGACTACATGGCCATCGAATCACCACCAACTGCCAACGGATTCTTCTTGTGGCTCACCGCCACCACTCGCGCCGATCAACCCGATCCCAACGGCGAGGCCATCGAACTTCTCACCTTCCATGCCGCCAAAGGCCTCGAGTGGCCCATCGTCCATTTGGCCGGCATCGAACAGGGCTATGTCCCCATCGGTCACGCCAAGACTCCCGGTGCTTGGGCCGAAGAACGCCGTCTCTTCTATGTCGCTGCAACCCGCGCGGAACGAGAGCTCTTATGCACCTGGGCGAAGTCACGCACCTTTGGCGAGAAATCCATCCCTCGTGACCGTTCGGAATTTCTCGACACCTATGCCGAGGCCTGCGAAGCACTCGAAGCGGGGCTCGACCCTATTGCTGTCGGCAATGGCGCAACCGCGCCGAGCAAGTCATCGAGCACCACCACACGTGCCTCGAAGCCCAAGCCGAAAGCAAACAGTTCGAAGGGCCCCCGCCAGCGCCCCGGCAAATACCCCGATTCACTCGACTCTGCCGACCATCCACTGTTCGATGCACTTCGAGCCTGGCGGTCCGAGCGTTCAAAATCTGCCGACGTTCCCGCGTTCGTTGTCTGCAACGACCACACACTGGCCGAAATCACGCGCCTCAAACCAACAACGCCCGTCGAACTCTTGCGCGTCAACGGAATGGGCGAAATCAAAGTCTCGAAGTTTGGCGACGAAATCCTCGCTGTCATTTCTGAAACAACCGACTCGTAACGTCACGTCGTTCAGGAGCCAGCGAGCCCCATCAGTTTTTTGGGATCCACAGCGATGAACAGACCTTCAGCCTCGGCGCAAAGTCGATCGCCGGCGTGCAACGTTCCCTTACACAGAATTTTGCGCCCACTCACCGACTCGAGGCGAGCCTTCAAATGCAGGTCGGTGTTGAGCGGCGTTGGGCTGCGGTAATGAATCGTTAGACGTCCCGTCATCCCCGCGTGACCAGAAAAAGTCTGTGCCGCACCCAACACTTCATCGAAAATTCCTGCGATGTAGCCACCGTGCAAGCAACCGGGTGGTCCTTCGTACAGAGTCCCGAAATTCGCCACCGCATCAACACCGCCGTCGACAAATTCCACGATGAGGGGCAACGCGACGGGATTGGCTCGTCCGATAAACGGGCTTCGCTCTCGCAGCCGGTGGGCCTGATAGGCCGCGTTCGGACGATCGCCAGCGGTTTCGGAATCATGGTTTCCGCGAGCGAGGGACTCTGAAAGTTCATCGAGTTGACGTGCGAGCGAGCCCAAATCCTCGATCGACGCCGAGGTCGTCTCGAGTTCTCGAACAAGTCGCCGCACCGATTCCGCGGTTTCGCGCGCAGCCCGCTGAGCCGGCGTGACTTCACGAAGCAGAGGCTCAAGCAAAATTGCATCCTCTAGGCCAACGATTCGCCCGATCCGTCCGACGCCGAACACATTTGCGACATCGATGATGGGTTCCTCACTCATCAGTCGAACTGCACAATCACCGGAGCATGGTCGCTGGGCTTTTCACCCTTACGAGCATCGCGGTCGACGCGAGCATCGACCGACCGGGCAGCCAGCGACGCCGTCGCCATAACGAGGTCGATTCGGAGACCACGACCCTGGTGGAAATCGCCACCGCGGTAGTCCCAAAAGGAATAGAGACCGCCTTCATCGTGGTGACGGCGATAGACGTCCTCGAGACCCCACGCCTCGAGGGATCGAAGAGCCTCGCGCTCGGGTTCGCTCACATGTGTATTGCCCACCCAAGCTTCCGGGCTCCAGACATCACGGTCGTCGGGGCAGATATTGAAATCGCCGCAGACTGCGAGTTCGCTGCTGGGGTCTTCACGGCGCAGGAGCGTCTGTCGGAGACGCTCAAGCCACCCGAGTTTGTAGGTGTAGTGGGGGTCGTCGAGAGCCCGGCCATTGGGCACATAGGCGCTGGCCACACGGACTCCCCCGCACGTCGCCCAAAGAATGCGGGCATCAGTGTCCTCGGGGCCGTCGTCGTCCCAGCCGGCCACAACGTCGTCGAGGCCCACCTTCGAGAGAATTGCCACACCGTTCCATTGGCCTTGGCCATGGTGAGCGGTCTCGTAGCCCATCGCGGTGAAGACCTCGGCGGGAAATGCCGAGTCCTTCATCTTGGTCTCTTGGAGACAGATGACCTCGGGGCCATTCTCGGAGAGCCATTGCTCCACTCGGGGGAGCCGGGCCTTCAGCGAGTTCACATTCCACGTCACGATTCGGAGCACGGTGGATGAATCTATCGGTCACGGGGTCTCAGGGCCGACTGCCACCGGGCTCCGGCGTCGCCGATAGAGTCGACCAACGTGGCTGATGACTCTGCTTCCCCCATCGCAGGACCCAACGCGTGGCTCGTCGACGAGATGTTCGAACAGTTCCGCACCGACCCCTCGTCTGTGAGCGAAAGCTGGCGCGAATTCTTTGCCGGGTATTCCCCCGGCGTGGGAACCGTGGCGGCAGCACCTGCTCCCACGGCGCCCGTCGCATCTGCACCAACTGCAGTTGCACCCGCGGCGACTGCTGCTGCACCTGCGGCAGCACCAACGACACCTGCAGGCGCGCCTCAAGGTACGCCGTTGCGTGGCGCAGCGGCCCGCATCGTTTCCAACATGGAAGCAAGCCTCGAAGTTCCGACGGCAACCTCCTTCCGCGAGATCCCCACAAAACTTCTCGAGGTCAATCGCAAGTCGATCAACGGCTTCCTGTCGCGCAGCCGAAGTGGCAAAGTCTCGTTCACCCACATCATCGGTTACGCAATCGTTCGTGCAATTGTCGACGCCGCACCAGTGATGAACTCATCGTTCACGACCGACGCTGAAGGTAAGCCCTATGTCGTTCGGAACGAAATCGTCGGGCTCGGTCTCGCCGTCGACGTGGAGAAGAACGATGGAAGCCGTTCGCTCCTTGTTCCCTGTATCAAAAACGCTAATTCGCTCGGCTTTGCCGAGTTCCTTGATTCCTACGAAGAACTCGTTCGCAAGGTTCGTTCAAACAAGCTGAGCCCCGACGACTTCGCCGGCGTAACGGTCACCCTCACCAACCCGGGCACCATCGGAACCCTTCAGTCGGTTCCGCGACTCATGCCCGGACAGGGCGTCATCGTCGGGGTCGGCTCGCTCGACTATCCAGTCGCGTTCCGTGGCGCCGATCCGGCCACAATCGCTTCACTCGGAATGTCCAAGGTCATGACCATGACCTCGACCTACGACCACCGCATCATTCAAGGTGCCGAGTCGGGTCTGTTCCTGAAGCGCATTCAAGAACTGCTCATGGGTGAGCACGAGTTCTACGAAGAAATCTTCGAATCACTCGGTCTTCCCTACGAACCAGTCGACTGGGCTCGCGACGTCAACCCCAACGATCACGAACAGTTGATGCTCGAAAAGAACCTTCAGGTTCGTGCCCTGATCAACATGTACCGCGTTCGAGGCCACCTCGATACCGATCTCGATCCACTCGATCTCACCGAACATCATCTGCATCCCGAACTCGACCCGGTCGCGTATGGCCTCACTATCTGGGATTTCGATCGCGAATTCCTCACCGGCGGACTTGCCGGGCGCGACAGCATGACCTTGGCGTCAATTCTCGATGTTCTTCGTTCGGCCTATTGCCGCACGATTGGCATCGAGTACATGCACATTCAGGACCCCGTGCAGAAGGTGTGGATCCAGCAACAGGTCGAAGGCGTGAAATTTGAGCTTTCCATCGAAGAAAAGCGCCACATTCTTGAACGACTCAATGCCGCTGAAGCGCTCGAGCGTTTCCTCGGCACCAAATACCTCGGCCAGAAACGATTCGGCATCGAAGGTGCCGAATCGGCGATTCCGCTTCTTGATTCACTGCTGTCATCGGCAGCCGACACATCGATGCAGTCGGCAGTCATCGGCATGGCTCATCGTGGCCGCCTCAATGTTCTCGTAAACATTGTCGGCAAGAAGTACGAACAGCTCTTCACCGAATTCGAAGGCAACATCGATCCTGAATCAATTCAAGGTTCAGGCGATGTGAAGTACCACCTCGGACAGGACGGCATCTTTACGAGCCCCGCCGGCAACACCATCGAGGTTGAACTCGCGGCCAATCCTTCGCACCTTGAAGCTGTCGACCCCGTTGTTGTGGGCATGGCCCGCGCCAAGATGGACCGAATCGAACCTCCGGGCGACTACCCGGTGTTGCCGATCCTCGTACACGGCGATGCAGCATTCGCCGGACAAGGCATCGTCGCCGAAACACTCAACCTTTCGGAGATCACCGGCTACCGCGTTGGCGGAACCGTCCACGTGATCATCAACAATCAGGTTGGTTTCACCACCTCGCCAACTGAAGCACGTTCTTCGGTCTATTCAACCGACGTCGCCAAGATGGTCCAGGCCCCGATCTTTCATGTGAACGGTGACGATCCCGAAGCCGTCATTCGCGTCGCTCGGCTTGCGTTCAACTACCGCCGCACGTTCAATCGCGATGTCGTCATCGACATGGTGTGTTACCGCCGCCACGGCCACAACGAGGGCGATGACCCGAGCTACACGCAACCGCTCATGTATAAGCGCATCGACGAAACCCGTTCGGTACGCAAGCTTTACACCGAAGCACTTATGCGTCGAGGCGACATCTCGCTTGAAGAAGCCGAAGCTGCGCTCGACAATTTCCAAGCACAGTTGCAGGTGGCGCTCGACGAGACCCGCTCGCACGACGCACCTCCGCCCCTCGAGCATGCCCCCGAGCGTGTCTTCAGTGGCGTTCTTCCGCATGTCGATACTGGCGTCTCCAAAGACGAACTCGACGCGGTGTTCGCTGCGATTGAAAACGTGCCCGAGGGCTTTACCGTTCATCCCAAGCTGGCCAAGCAGTTCGAGGGCCGCCACAAGATGTTCGTTGAGGACGGCGAAGTCGATTGGGCTCTCGGCGAAGCATTTGCCTACGGCACGCTTCTTTACGAAGGAACTTCAGTTCGCGTCTCAGGCGAGGACTCTCGTCGCGGAACCTTCTCGCACCGACATGCCGCTCTCATCGACTACGACACCGCCGGCGTCTACATCCCACTTGCCGATGCAGCCCGAGACGATGCTCGCTTCTGGATCTACGACTCGCTGCTTTCCGAGTTCGCAGTTCTCGGTTTTGAATACGGCTACTCCGTGGTCAACAAAGATGCCCTTGTTGTTTGGGAAGCCCAGTTCGGTGATTTCATGAACGGTGCCCAGGTCATCATCGACAACTTCCTCGTTGCCGCTGAAGACAAGTGGGGCCAAACATCAGGGCTCGTCATGCTTCTTCCACATGGCTACGAAGGTCAGGGACCAGAGCACTCCTCGGCCCGCATCGAGCGATTCCTCACACTTGCAGCAGGCGACAACATTCAGGTCTGTAACGCAACCACCGCAGCCCAGTTCTTCCATCTGCTGCGTCGCCAGGTTCGTCGTGATGTGCGAAAGCCGCTTGTTGTGTTCACCCCGAAGTCGCTTCTTCGAGCCAAGACCACTCGTTCACCGGTCAGCGAGTTCATCCACGGCTCATTCGAAGAGGTCCTCGACGACAATGGCGTTACCGATCCTGCATCGGTGCGTCGCATCGTGTTTGCCTCCGGCAAGATCGGCGTCGAAGCACAAGCCGCCCGCGACGAAATGGGCACCCCGGTGGCCATCGTTCGCGTCGAGCAGCTCTACCCCTGGCCCTACGCCGATGTCGCTCGCATCGTCGAGAAGTACGCGAACGCCGACGAAATCGTTTGGCTTCAGGAAGAGCCCGAGAACATGGGCGCGTGGAACCACATCAAGGGCCGCTTGTACGAAGCCCATGACGACACGCACGAGATCCGACGCGTCAGCCGTCAGGAATCTGCGAGCCCGGCGACCGGTTCTCACGCCATCCACCTTGCCGAGGTCCACGACCTCATGGAATCAGCGCTCGGCGGAATCTGATCATTCGGGGCATCTTCGCCCCGCCTTTCAGCCTTCTCGGCTCAACAACAGATCGTTCGCGACTGCTTCCCACATCTCCGTCGAAAGTCCAAGAGACCGGGTGTCGATGCGCTCGTCGTCGCCATGGAACATGCGACCAAAGTCTTCGAACGACAGGTTCTCGCTGAACAGACCAAACCCGTAGGCCACCTTTTCGGCACGACGAAAGAACCGTGCATCAGTTGCGCCAACGGTGAGGAACGGAACGGTCTCTGACCCCGGATACCACTGCTGCGTGACACGCGACAGCGAATCCCAAAGGGGCGTCTCGGTTGGCGACGCGCTCGAAGGGTCGTAATTGAGTTGCTCGAAGGTGACCACATCAGCCAAGTCGCCGAGGGCGAGCCGAAGTTCGGCCATCACCATTTCGGCGTCATGCCCAGGCAGCGTGCGAATGTCGACATCGAGTTCGACCGAGTCAGGGATGATGTTGAGCTTGGAACCGCCGTGAATCACCGTAGGGGCAAAGGTCGTATGCGTGCATGCGTGGAACTGCCGGGCCATGCCCAGCGGGAGAAATTCGAGGACATCGTCGAGTCCATCTTTGGCCAGTAGAGGTCCGGAAATTTCTTCTGGATAGCCCATCGATTCGATGAAACGCCGCCAGATCTCGTGAATGTGCGTTTCGGGCTGAAACTCGCCGATACGCCGAACGACCTCCGCAGCGGTGAGCAATGCGTTGTCGGTCTTATAGGGCTGAGAGCCATGGCCAGCGGTTCCCCCCACTGTGATTCGGATCCCGAAGAGCCCCTTTTCGCCCACAATGACCGGCAGTTTCAGACCGTTGGGGCTGGGCAGTGGGATACCACCAGATTCAGTGATGACGTAGTCGGCCATGACCGCATCACGCTCGTGGTTGATGAGGTGCTCGGCGCCGTACACACCATTTGATTCCTCGTCGGCCACGGCGAGGTACACAAGCGTTCCGCGCGGTGTGAACCCAGAACGTGCGAGCCGTTTGAATGCAACTGCCATTGATGAAGTGATGTTGAGCATGTCGATAGCGCCGCGTCCCCACACTTCGCCGTCGACGAGGTCACCACCAAATGGATCGCGTGACCAGTGATCAGGGTTCGCGGGAACAACGTCGGTGTGACCCATGAGTAACAGCGTCGGTGCAGTCGGATCGGAGCCCTCGATGCGAGCGACAAGGCTTCGTCGGCCAGGCGCCGCGTCGTAACTTTCGAGCTCGAGTCCGGGGCCCTCCAGAAAGTTCTCGAGCACCGATGCACTTCGAATTTCGCCGCCTGACTCAACCGTCCCGTCGTTGACGCAAGCGTTGCGAATCAGCGTCTGCAGAAGTTCTGTGCACTCTTCTTCACCATTTTGCGTTTTTCTGCTCATAACGCGAAGAGTACGTCGCACACCTCTTTCAAGCGTTGAATCATCCGAAAAACGAGTGTGTGTTGCGCAAAATCTGCGACAAACAACGGTGGCGAAGACAAGAAGTTGCCCGAGACACAAAAAGGGCCTGGTTTTCAAAAAAACCTTGTGGCACTTGAGGAAATAGCCTGTGGAAAACTATTTCAAGCCTCGTACATGCACTCGATTACAAAGATCAAACGTGTAAATCGCATTCAACGAACGCGTTCGCGCTCACACGTAACCGAGTCAACGTTCTCGACAGAAAAAACGCGCAAAACAACGCGTGCATCCACGGATTCACCATTTACGTGCGCGATGTGAGTACCGTTTTTTGTGCAACGTCGTCACGAACCACGTGCGGCTTGCACTTCAGTAGCGATTCATGCAGCTGTTGTTGGTACCACTACACAAAATCATGAAGACGCCGAGGAGGCGAAGATGGCAGCAGTGAAGAAGCGGGCGGCCAAGAAGGCACCCGCAAAGAAGCGCACAGCGAAGAAGGCGGCTCCGGCCAAGAAGCGTGCGACCAAGAAGCGTGCAACTAAGCGCGTTGCCAAAAAGGCACCAGCTAAGAAGCGTGCAACCAAGAAGCGCGTAGCGAAGAAGGCTCCGGCCAAGAAGCGCGCAACCAAGAAGCGCGTTGCCAAAAAGG
>JBIIVE010000126.1:0-3968 GCA_044339605.1 Acidimicrobiales bacterium | reverse complement strand
CGCGACATGGTGAACGTGGCTCGCGACCCCGAAGTGCTCGTCCGAAATCAAACGGAACGACTCGGCGCAAAAGGTGTTACCCGACCGGGGGAACCCTTCGATCACGAGATCTGTCGCCGAGGTAATACGACTCCCAATACCGACTTTCGAAGTATCCGATATCCCTAAAAGAGTGGGAGCAATCGCGAGATAAACCGGAAGCGTGATCGGACTGTAACCAAGCATGTACTTTCCCCGTCGCATCATTCGACGAGACAGACGGGCGAACATGGGACTGAGGCCGGCGGGCGGTAGGGGCCCGCGCCAAACCTCAGTCATCTCCTTCACTCCCATTATCGGACTGCAGGTCATCGCCGCCCCGTCGATCGGGCAGCAGATTCACGAGCACACACAGGAACGCAACCGCAGCTCCAGCGCTGGTAACCCAAAGCTCCAACGAAGACCACCCGGTTCGAAGCCCGAGTCGATTGGGACTATTTGCAACTGTCGCAGCTGCGACGAGCACTCCGATCGCAGCGATGGCCGGCGTCGACCAGTTACGCCACCGGCGCAGCAGCCAGACAAGCGGTACTGCCAATGCAGCGAGGCCGACAACCCAGAACGCGACTCCTGTCACGAAAAGAAGCAAGGCCCAATCGGGGAAGAGCCGCGGACCAACCGGGTCTGAAGAGTCTTTCGATCGTCGACCAATGAAGGCCAGAACCACCATGAGCGCGAGGAGCAAGAATCCAAGGCCCGTGAGAATTTGATACGGACGATTTGGCTCGAATGTAAGTCGGACAGTTCCTCCCGAACCCGCCGGAACGACGAACGCCTGTCGCCACCCATCAATCTGGGTCGACTCAAGACGATTCCCGTCGAGCATCGCCACCCAACCTCTGTTGAAGATCTCGTTCACTACGAGGAGACCCTGCGCTCCTTCTCCAATAGTGATGGTCCGGTCATCGTTATGCCAACGATCGATCAGCAGTGAGCGCGGCGTACCGACATTGGTTGAGCCGAGCGGCGGCATCGAGAGGACTAGGCCATCGACCTTGAGAAATGAATCTCCGGTCTCGGCCATCAACCTGTTCTCCCCCGCGGACAGGCGCACCATTGAAGACCCACATGTCCGCAGCGGGATCCTCCCTCTACCCATCAACTCACCCAATGTTGTTGACGCCGCGAACTCGATCACCTGATCTCCGACGATGACTGATGGGCCATCGCCACACTCCACCTCGAAGCGCGTCATGAGATCAACGGGCCCTGGATAGAGGTCAGCGATCGCAGGGATGTCGATCGAACTGAGAGAAACAGAACCGGGTTGGAGCGATCCGTCGGGCAGGTCGAAATGGAGAGTGATCCCGACAGCATCGGTCGAGATCGGATCGAAACGGATAATGCCATCTGAGGGGACCGCAATGGTCTGGATGGAACCATCCGTTGCAATATCGACAGAAGTCGGCCACGCAGCGCCTTCGGCCGAACCGAGACGAATCTCGTCGATCGTCCGGCGACCCGACCAGTTCATTGTGATCATTGGGGGCGAAAGGGGCTCGACACCGGAAGTTGCGATCCATCTCGTGGAACCGGAACCATCGATGAGATTGCGCGGGGCGAGCGACGGTTGATCGCCCAATGTCTGCGTTGCCGAGATCGTCAGCGAGGGAGTGGAATCGATCACGGAAAGAACCCATTTCGGATCCCACGGTCGCCCGTAGGCGACGATGCTTTCATCGAGTGCTCTCGGGGCAGTGAAGATGCGGCGGATCTCTGATTCCCACGAAAGAGAGACCATCGGATTGAGCGCTGGTCGCAGTCGCTCGAACACCCAACCCGGGGCATTGGTTGAAGGATCGACGAACTGGTCGACGAGTTCCGAAGGCACCCTCAGCCATGTCGGGTGCGCTCCCGTACCAAAGTCCAGAGCGCGGATCCCGATCACATCTCCACCATCATTGAGTGAATCGATCGAGACTTCGACACGGACACGAGTCGTGAGACCAGGAACGACTGCCAACGGTTGTGGTTCCTCAATCGGAGCGAGATCTGACTCGACTGCTCCCGAATCAGTGACCGTGCGGACTCTCACCGGAAGATCCGAACGCAGCGCACCGAGCATCAACGAAATCGAAGCGGTCTCGACATCTCTCGGCTCCGAGTATTCGATCTCGATCCATGGATCGGTCGCGCCCCAAGGTGTTGCACTGAAAATCTGCCGACGAGACGGCACCCACGACGTTGAAAGTTCACCGTCGAGCACGTTGGATGGTTGCATGCCTGGGACATTCTGAACCAATGGCCCAGGACCGACGCTCGAAGCAGTCACACTTCGGATCCCATCGAGTTCTGCAGTTGTTTGGTGGTCGACTCCATCAATCACATAACGCTGGCGATCAATGTTCTTTCCTTTATATGAAGCGTCATCAGCGGAGAAGATGAAAGTCTGATTGTTCCGATTCCGACCAAAATCGATGATGGATCTCTGATTCCCATCAGTGATCAACCAAGATGCAGGAGCAAGCGAATCAGGCACGGAGTCACGAGCGAGAACGTACGCCCGATCTCCGAAGCTGGCGTTCGGGATCCAGAGTGTCGAAGCGACATCTCCCGACAGCCATGCTGTCGAAGACGCGTCGTACATAGTCGCAACTGAGGCTCCGGGAATACGCCAAACCTCGAGTGCACGTCGGTCGCTGAAACCGAAACCAGCGTCGCCGAACTCTGCGACGACTGAGAGACCTGATGCTTCGAGCGCCGCAGAAATTGTGTCCGGATCTGGAACCAATGATTCTTTCGGACTCACGTCGTTGGCCACGACGACATGAGAAAATCCCGCTCGGCGCAGAAACTCTGCGAGGTTCGTCCCACCTCCGCGCCCCACCTGTTCCTCCACTGCGTCAAGGAATACGAGGTTCGTTGGACCTCCCTGTGGACCCTGCCACCTGAAGGCAGAGGCGATTTCGGAACCCCAGTCGAGCGGGGTCTGCTGGGTGTTTCCCCACGTCCATGAGGCGTTCTGCATGCCGGGGAGAATCAGTGCTCGGGTCGGCTCATCGGATTCGAGAAAGTCACGGACCTGCTGCCACTCGGAAGGAACCGATGAGAATCCCGGCCGCGAGAGTTCTCCCTTCAGCGCAGGAAAGGCGGTGGCGAGCACGACGACGACCGACGCCACCATCACAAGGAGCTTTCCCCTCGGAATGACCGACTCGAAGCGAGACGCAATCCGTGTGACGATCGCCGTGAACCCAATCATCAGCGGCAGCGTCACTAGCGCTTGGAACTTGTAAACGTTGCGAAACGCGTTGAGAGGTCCACTCAACAGATCCGCATAGGAGGCTGCCAAAGGGTTGGAGAGGACCCCCGTATAGGCGCCACCAATCGCCACCACCCCGACTGCGAAAGTGGCGACGAGGAAGCCGCGCTCCGGGAGTCGCCTTCGAGCCAAGCCTGCTAACCCGAGCGCAGTGACCAATGCAATAGCCGTAATGGGAACGATGCGCCGGGCCAGTGTGTTCGAAGCCAAAACTCCGTCAGCGCCGTTGATCGCAATCAGCCAATCCGCCGACCCGCGAAGAATGTTGAACAGGCTTGTGGGCAGGGTCGTCGCAGCGACCGTTTCCGTGAAGCGCAAATCGTTCGACGTGTAAGCGCCATAAAGATACAGACCGGCCATCCACCAGAACGTCGCGAACACGACCGACAACAGCCACCAGAGAAGAAGACTGCGGCGACGGGGGCCCTTCTGCCGGGTGAGGATGAAGAGGAGCGGTGCCGGGAGTATCGCCAACGTGACTGATGCATTCATCCCACCGACAAGTGCGAGCGCGATGCCAGATGTCATCGCAGCTCGACGTGTCGAACCGCCTTTTGCAGCACGGATTAAGGGCACCAAAATCCACGGCAGCATGACTGCTCCGAAGGTTTCGGTGATGCGCCAACCGACTCGACCAAGGATCATCGGCGTCACGGCATATGCGAGA
>JBIIVE010000034.1:0-19880 GCA_044339605.1 Acidimicrobiales bacterium | reverse complement strand
CCCAATGATCCGGAATGTCTTCGATCCGATCCCGAGTGCATCCACAAGACGAACGAACCCCCACAGGGCGATCGCCATCACGACTCCCATGTAGAACCGCTCCGAGATCCACACAGGGACCAGAAGCGCGTTCGTAACGGCGAAAACGAGATCGAAGTTGAAGAGGAATCCGATTGTCTGGTACTCAAGAGAACCCATGTCACGGATCGGGTTCCACAGTGAGAATGAGCGCGCCGCCATCCTCACTGGGTCAAGCATGCGGTCAGCGCGGGTGTTGAACACAACCAAGCCGAACTGGTTGCGGAAGGCGACCAGGAACAACGGGATCGAAGCCAGTGCGAGCCACCATCTCGAGGTCTCGTCCTGCGGGCTCGGCCTCCCATCACTCGATGTCGCCGGTTCCCCCCTCGACTCGCCAGGCATTTCCATCACTTTTTCGAACGATAGATGCGCGGCTCGAGGAGAGCCTCCGGCGATCCGAACTCATCGCCATCGAGGACCGACGAGAGGGTGAGTGGCTGCCGTCGTCGTCGGGAACTCCACAACCCCTTTGCCACGACCTGAGACACAGACCTCAACAAACCTGCCATCACACTCGAACTGCCGGCACTCCATTCAGCGTTCACGGCGAGTTCCATGTCTGGAACCCCCTCCACGAGCACTTCTACCGTTCCGACCCAACGCATCGTCACGATGCATCGTTCGAAATGCCGGTTTGCAACGCGGAGCACTTCGCGTCGGAACGATTCGTCTGCGAGCACTCGCGCGATATCAGGATCGAAAACTCGAGATTTCTTCGCTCGGAAAACGAGGGTGTCGCCTTCACGCGAGCACCACCACAAATGGGTTGGGAAGTCATCGATCTTCGCCATCCCGACCTCAGGCACTTCGATGTAGCCGCGCTTCGCGACACGACACATCTCTGAGATCGCAGACTCCGGATCGGGCACGTGCTCGAGGGTATGAGAGCACACGACAAAGTCGAATGCGCCATCCCGAAATGGCAGACGACCAGCATCGACGGCGAAAACAGGACGATCGACGCGCATGCCGCCGCCGAAACAACGCTGGGCTGCATGCTCCTCATCAGGAAAGCGGTCGACGATGACGTCAGCCCTCCAGTGGGGTTGATCACCGCCACCGACGTCAAGCACCAAGGAGTCGCGCTCCACCGCAATCCGCAGGCGGCGATCAATGTAGGTATTCAGTGAACGCGCAGTGAACATCGAAGCCGATCGTCGATGGGACCCGGACTCGAATGATAGCCAGTGCTCTGCTCGCGCCTAGGTCAGCATTACCCGCAGACCTTCGTGGGGGGCGGCGCTGCCCTTTTTTGGCGGATCCCGATTCAACGCTGGTAGAGCGGGTGGGGATCGAACCCATGAACAAGGATTATGAGTCGGGCGCTTTGACCACTGAACTACAGCCCCGTGCCGACGAACCGCAGCCCAGAGGTCGATCGGAGCATTCACCGGTGATGGTCATTACTCTCGAATCATGATCATCGCACCTGTCGCCGACCACGACCCAAAGCGTCGCGAGGTCATCCGCGTCAACGTGCGCTAGTGAGCTCCGCTCAGGACGATTCAACAACCCGAGTCACCGAATGGCATGAGCCTGTCATGGGTACTGCCGTGGAAGTACAACTCGTACTTACTGGAACCGATGCTGATGCCGAGGGTCGGTCCTACATCTCCGCTGCAATCGACGAAATGGTTCGACTGCAGAACGTGTTCTCGTCGGTGGATCCATCAAGTGAGTTTTCCCGGTGGGCGCGCAACGACATCACCGAGATCAGTGCTGAACTCTCTCAAGTCCTTTCCGAATCTGCGAACTGGCAACATTCGTCAGGCGGGCGATTCAACCCGGCAGTGGCCGAACTCACCGAGTTCTGGAACAACGCACAACGCGTCGGAACAATGCCCGACGCTGCATCAGCCCAACGCGTCGCCGATGCGATTGCTTCACCTCGCTGGCAGACGGGGGCTTATGGCGCCGTCGAACAACTCGGCGATTGCTCTAGGTGCACCCTCAATGCTTTCGCAAAGGGTTGGATCGTTGATCGGGCCGTAGAGCACTTGACCAAGCACCACACCGTGCGAACGGTCACCGTCAACGCAGGTGGCGACCTCCGCCGGTCAGGTGCAAACCCTCTCATTGTCGGAATCGAGAACCCGTTTCGTCCCTTTGATAATGAACCACCCATCGCTGCGATCTCAGTTTCGAATGCAGCAGTTGCCACAAGTGGATCGGCTCGAAAAGGGTTCCGCATCGGGGGCAAGGACTTTGGCCATGTCATTGACCCTCGCAGTGGATGGCCCGTCGAAGCGATCGTTTCTCTCTCCGTCGTGGCCGATACCGCGGCAACCGCCGATGTCATTGCGACTGTTCTTGGCGTGCAGTCACCAAACGATGCCATCGCTGAAGCGAACGAGATGGAGATGGCGGTGTTCCTTGTGACTGAACAGGGCGAGCATCTCCGGACTGATGCCTGGCGCTGTCTTGAGGTCGACCTCAGCTGAGTGTGATCCAGATCAGGATCAACATCACGACGACGCCCACTCCAGAAACGATGAGGGCAGCGATACGTCGCTTGCGCAAGAACAACTGCATCACCAACCCACTGATCGAGATCACCACGAGCAGAAGTCCGGCAATATCGATCAGCCATTTCCAGGACGACCCTGCATTACGACCCTTATGGAGGTCGTTCATCACGCCCCAGAACATTCCTTGCTGTTCGGTAACCAGTTCGTACTGACCGCTCGTTGTCGAGAACGTGAGATCGGCCGCATACCCAGGCTGTCGATAGCGGATCGATGCGGAGGTGTCCGTCGAATCAAACCCTTCAACCTGCCCTCTCACACCAAGGTCATTTCGTGCGAATTCCGAAACCGTGAGGTAGTCAACTACCCCGTTGGCTTTTGGCGACATCGGAAGCACTCCGGTTTCCGTTGCCGTGGTCGAGGAATCACCGATTGACCACGTCGGATGATTCAAGGTGATTCCCGTGATGCCAAAAAACAACACCAACAGCAACGCCGCCATCGAGGTGTAGACGTGAATCACACGCGACCACTTGTTCGTCGCCCGCTTGGCGTCGGTCATGTCGGCCATGATCAGGGCGTGTAGGTCATCAAGACCTTAGAAATTTCGCCCTTGTCAGAAGGGCTCGCCGATGCTGGAACTGCCGCAATCGTCAACGGTTGAGAGATGACTTCGTAGGGCCCCTTTTCGCGGGCACACTCGATGAAGAAGAGATACTCACCCTGCGGCATCTTCTGACCCGACGCGTCCTTTCCGTCCCACACCACTGAATACGAACCAGCGGTACGCGTCGCACCCGACATCGACCTATCGGTTCCACCGCTCGACGACATCCATGATCGCATGTCACTCAAGTAGCGCTCGTTCTCACCAGAGGAGTACCAAAGCGAAATTGTGTCGACGAATTCACCTGTGGCTGTTTCAACCCATACCGCGATGTAGGGGTTCTCGGCGTTTCCGCCGCCAGTCGCTGCGTAGGTGAAGTCGATCGCGACCTGCCCGCTTGCAGGAATGGAGACTCCCGACGCCGAACCCTTCGCCGTGGTTGCACTTCCCCCCGATGGCACTGTTGTTCCTGGCGCTTGCGTTGTGGAACTGAAGACTTCCTTATCGCTCTTCCCACCGCAGGCCAGTGCGGGCACTGCGAGCACTGCACCAAATGCCGCTGCTCCAGCCAGAACTGATCGGCGGGAGATGGCTCGCTGATAAAGCGAATCAGGACGCAGTTCCGGCGGGGTGCGCTCTTCTGCCATAGGCGAAGTGTACGAGAGGTCTCAATGATTAAAGGCCTCTTTGGGGTAAGAGTTTTGTGAGAATGTCAGCGCAAGAATCGCCGAGCGAGATGCCAGTACCCGGCTGCAGCAGCGTCGAGAAACGAAAGTGACTCAGGGATCGGAAAGTTCTTGGCATCAAGTCGATCGGACATGAGGGCAGAGAGTTCCTTGTCCCCCACTGTTCGTTCGGACTGCACGACGCGACGGCGCTCGCGAAGCCATTTGCGGTGAGAAAAGAGCCAGCCCCACCCATGGACCTTTTCTCCGAACCAACCGCTTTTTGCACCGATGAGTGCCATTGCAACTTCGGTGGCAGCGATAAGCGGAGCGAGAAGTACGAGCGTGCGGGAATCCCAACACGTCAGCATAAAAATCAACCGGTTTCGCTCAACCAGATACATCTTGTTGCCGACACGCCCGAACTCATAACGGTGACGACCAATTGCGTCGGGAACGTAATGAACTCGAAGCCCGCGTTGCCAGCAGCGCCAGCTCATGTCTGCGTCTTCATGAAACGCGAAGTACTGCGATTCGTAACCGTCGAGTGATTCCCACACATCGCGGCGCAACATCACGAGTGCGGCCATTGCGCCAGGGACGTCTTGATCGATCGCATGAGTCGCTGCCGGCTCACCAAATCCACCGACCCAACTGAAACCGAGGAAATGAATGTCGTTACCTGCGGAGTTCAATGTGGCGATGTCGTCATTAAGGCGGATGCTTCCGCCGGCAATGCCCACGGTTGGGTCACTCGCAACCTCGACTAAACGAACGAGTGCCTCGGGTTCGACGACAAGATCACCATTGGCCATTACGAGGTAATCGCCTTTGGTGAAGGTGGCCCCGAAATTGCATCCCGGCGAGAAACCAAGGTTCTCACCGTCGCCCACGACAGTGAGGCCTGGAGTACCCCGCAAACGCTCAACGGCTCCGTCGGTGCATCCGTTGTCGACAAGTACGACGTCGATCTCGACGCCTTCGGATGCAAGGAGCGCGTGAATGCAACGCTCAAGCCACGGTTCGTCTTGATACGAAAGGACGACTGCGCTGACCCGTGGCGTCATCGACGCGACAACCCGAGAACGCTCAGGAAGAAGCTGCCCATAATTGTTTCGAAACCGAGTACCGAAAGTGTGGCAGCGGGCACGGCCAGGCGGATTGCATCACGAGCATCGAGCGCGCCGAAGTCCGATGAACCCCAAATGATGAAGCCGTAAATCGCAAGGCCAACCCCAACGATCAGGAGTAGGAGCCCGATGATGAGACCTCGTTCGAGGTTCAGGATCTTGAACGCTTTCTGCATGCCAGGAGAAGGCAGCATCAGACCTTCGTTCGCTACGAAGGCTCCGGAGAACGCAGCGAACAGAATTGCCTGGAAGCCGATGAGAACTGCAGCCATGGCATACACAAGCGCCGAAACATCGAGCGCGTGTTCGCCGATCTGAATCGGACCGGCAAGGAGCACGCCACCCAGTACGAGCCCGACGAGAAAGAGGACCACGCCGGGATAGAGAAAAAGCCAACGGGGGCTGTAGAGCAGAAGGAACCGAAGATGTCGCCAACCGTCATGCCATCTACGCAGATGCGGGGCTCGGCTTCGACCATCGGGTGACAAGGTCGTCGGAACTTCAACGATGTTGAGTTTGTTGAGCGTCGCTTTCACAACCATTTCACTTGCGAACTCCATACCGGTTGTTCGCAAATCGAGCTCGAGGATTGCCTCGCGGCGAAACCCACGCAATCCGCAATGGAAATCTTTCGCGGGGCTACGAAAGAGAAATCGCCCGATTGCCGTGAGTGCAGGGTTCCCGAGGTACCGATGAAGAGCTGGCATTGCTCCGGGTTCGATGCCACCAGCAAACCGGTTTCCCATGACGAGGTCGGCTCCGCCACGGAGTGCCTCGACAAACGGCCCGAGGTTGGAGAGGTCGTAGCTGTCGTCGGCGTCGCCCATGATGACGAACTCGCCCTCGGCATCGGCAATGCCGGCCGTGAGAGCAGCACCATAACCGCGAATCGGAACATCGACGACACGAGCGCCTTCGGCACGGGCAATGTCCTGCGAACCGTCAGTACTGCCGTTATCAGCGACCACAACCTCGCCGTCGATACCCAGGCCTGCAATTGAGGCCTTGGCTTTACGGATACACACCGCAAGCGTTTCTGCCTCGTTGAGGCATGGGAGAACGACAGTGAGTTCCATGAGCCCGATACTACGAGAGCAGTGGCATCAATCGATGAGACCTAGTTGCTGACGGATGGAATGGTGATCGAGATAGTCCGTACACCGGTCAATTCGATGGCTTGCGTCCAATTCGCCAATCATCGCACCATCGATCGTGATCAATTTTCCCGTACCAGCACGATCACCGATTGCTTCACGTTGAGTTCCGGTCATCGTGTACTCAATAACAAAGCGTTTCGACGAAGATTTATCGATATCGAGTACGTGATGATCCCGAATCACGAAATGGAGATCTGGGTACCCGCGCAATGAACGATCGACCATCTCTCGCAATTGCGCCGCACCCACGTAGGTCGAGCCAGCAGCCATTCGATGAACGCCGTCATCGGCGTACAGGCGAACGATTGGGTTTGGATCATGGGAGTTCCACGTTTCAGACCAGGTCTCTGCGAACACCGAGTTCACCGCAGGTCCTCCAAACACAAACGCTCATGAACAAACAGGTGGTGGGGCGGGTGGGGATCGAACCCACGACCAAGGGATTATGAGTCCCGCGCTCTGACCACTGAGCTACCGCCCCGTTGGCCAATCTTGCTCCGGGGGTGGGGCTCGAACCCACGACCCTCTGATTAACAGTCAGATGCTCTGCCAGCTGAGCTACCCCGGAAAGGAAAGGTGAGGATAGCAGCGGCCCCGAGACCCCTCGTCCGAGCACCGTCAGCCGGCTCGGCACGCCTTGGGTCGAGGCGATTAGGCAGTCGGCGACTCTCCTTTGATGTCGGCCATGATTTCCTCGGGGGTCAGATCGAAATCAGGGTTGAACTCGAGGCCCGGTTCCCAAGACGGTTCAGGCTGGCGACGGCGTGCCGCTACCACGAGTGTCACTGCCGAGGCCATGACAGCAACCAACCCCACGACAAAAATCTGCTTCATCAATCGACCTCGAAGTAGTCGCGCAAACGCTGACTGTGCTGAGGATTGCGAAGCTTCGCCAACGTTTTGGTCTCGATCTGGCGAATTCGCTCGCGAGTGACACCGAACTGGCGTCCGACTTCCTCGAGCGTGCGGGGCTGACCGTCGTCGAGCCCAAATCGCATACGGAGGAGTTCACGTTCACGATCACTGAGTTCGTCAAGAGCTTCTTCGATCGCTTCGTTGAGCATGTGACGAGTCGCAGCGTCGGCGGGAGTCTCAAGGCGGTGGTCTTCAATGATGTCGGAGAGACTTGAGTTCTCTCCTTCACGCAGCGGCGAATCGAGCGAAAGTGGATCGATCGCAAAGCGCTTCAACTCGCGCACCTTCTCGACCGGATACTCCAGCCGAGCAGCAAGTTCATCGTCGGTTGGTTCACGCTCAAGTTGTTGAGTCATCTCACGCGAGACTCGGATCTGTTTGTTGATCGCTTCCATCATGTGGACAGGAATGCGAATCGTTCGCGCTTGGTCAGCAATTGCACGGGTGATGGCTTGGCGAATCCACCACGTGGCATAAGTCGAGAACTTGAACCCCTTCGTCCAGTCGAACTTCTCGACTGCGCGCATAAGCCCAAGATTTCCTTCTTGAATGAGATCGAGAAGCTGCATTGCACCGCCGCCCGCGTAGCGTTTAGCGATCGAGACAACGAGACGCAGATTGGCCTGAGTGAGTTCTGCTTTTGCGTCTTCACCTTTGCGAGCGAGTCGCTTCAGTTGCGTGCGTTCCACCGGTTCGAGAGCGTCGAGCGAACCTTCAGCAGCAAGGTCAGCCAGTCGCTCTGACGCTGCTGTTCCTCGCTCGATCTGCTTGGCCAGCACAACTTCTTCGGGCCCCGTCAGCAGCGAGACGCGCCCGATCTCGCGCATGTACATCCGGACAGGATCAGAGGTGCCACCCGATTGAGAATTGAGTCGCATCGTGGCTTTGGTTGATGGTCGGAATCGGGCGCGCATTCGACGCTCAACGAGGTCGTCGTCTTCGAGATCGTCGAGCAGTGGATCGTGAGCGATGATGACGACTTCTTCGATATCGCCGCCACTATCGGCATCGTCGAGCGCGTCGATCTCTTCGGCAACAGGAACCGCATCGTCGAGCGTGATTCCGTGTTCAGCAAGACGCAAACGAAGTTGTTCGATTGCTTCCGGTGTTGGATCGACATCGATAAGTGCTTCGATGGCTTCATCGCCGGAGACAACAAGATCGGGACGGGCCAAGCCCCGTTTGACAAGGCGCTTGAACGCAGCGTCGCCTGTGGGACTACCGCCAAACGTTGACTCGGTTGACGCTTCTGATGCAGTGGATGAGTTAGACATGACGAACCTCATCGTGGGTGACTGAATCGTTCTCAGAATCAGTCAGCCAAGCCAGCAGGTCGTGCATCGCTTCCATGTCTTCGTTGAGCGAACCTTCTTGCTCACGTAGATCCATGATTCGGAGGTTGAGCCAGCGAATGGCTTCGCCTACAGCGAAGGGATCATCCGCGACTCGGGCTTCGGCCTGAAGCGCAGCCATAGACGCATTGGCAGCATCGTCAACGAGTCGGATCATCACGCTCTGCACGGTTGACTCAGGTTCTTCAACGGCAAGTCGTTGCAGGAGGTTGCCTGCAACGGGATCGTCGGCAGCGGCCATCTCGATGGCGTCGGCGACAGAAGCAGTTGCCAGTAGCGCCCGATAGGCCGTCGCCGCGAGCCGATCGGGAAAGAGAACCTCGTCGAGCAAAGGCGTAATGGACTCGGGATCCCAAATGAGATGGCGGAGCGCTTCGGTAGCGGCAGTGTCGCGATGCACAAGCGGTTGCGATGGGCTCTGCGGACGTGTTGCCGATGTGTTTGAGCGAGAACCAGGCCCTGATCCCCCGCCGCCAGGAGTTGGTCGACGATTCCGTAACTGGTCGGGGTCGAGTCGCAGACGAGCGGCGACCTCGAGCAAGTACTGATCGCGAACAATGTCGCTGGGATGTTCGAGTACAACCGCCATCGCAGCGTCGGCAGCACGAGCGCGATGTTCAGGCGTATCGAGCGGTGACGAATCAAGAACTCGGTCGAGTCGGAACTTCAAGAACGGTTTTGCCTCTGCGATTGCAGCGGCGAGCGCTTCGGGATCGGACTGTGCGAGATCAGCGGGATCGGCACCGCCGGGGAAAACCGCAACAGCAACATCGAGGTCGTACTGCTTTTCCCAGGTGTAGACGCGCGCTGCGGCATTCTGACCAGCAGCATCAGCGTCGAATGCGAGGACAACGCGCTGGGCAAAACTGCGCAGCAACTTCACATGATCTTCGGTAAGAGCAGTTCCGCAGGTTGCAACGGCTCGGGGCATACCCGCTTTAAAGAAACCAATAACGTCGGTGTAGCCCTCGCAGATGATCGCTTCATCGGCCTTCACGATGTCGGCTTTCGCCATGTGGAGCCCATAGAGCAACTTCGACTTGCTGTAGATCGGACTATCGACAGAGTTCTTGTACTTCGCTCCGTCGACACCGGGCATGATGCGCCCACCGAAGCCGACATTTGCTCCGGCGACATCGTGGATGGGGAACATGATGCGCCCGCGAAACGCGTCGGTGGGACGATTGCGACTGTTGATGAAACCCAAACCGGCTTCGACGAAGACATCGTCGGGAACTTTGATTGCACGAGCGAGTTCGTCCCAGCCTTCGGGTGCCCATCCGATACCGAAGTTTCGAACATCGTCGCCATCGAGACCGCGCGAACGTAGATAGCCGCGCGCTGCTGCCGCGTCGGGCGATGAAAGCAGCCGGTCGTGATACCAGTCGCTCGCTTTCGAAATGGCATCGAGCAACTTGGTACGACGCTTGCGCCCTTCGTTCTGACCTTCATCGGTATAGCGAAGCGTGACGCCAGATTTCACGGCGAGCTTTTCAACTGCTCCGACAAAGTCGAGGTGCTCAACCTCGCGCACAAACGTAATGACATCGCCCTTGGCGCCACACCCGAAGCAGTAATAGAGCTTCTCCTCGGCATTGACCGAGAACGAACCAGACTTCTCTTGGTGGAATGGGCAGAGGCCCTGCCAGCGCCGACCGACTCGTTTTAGCTGAACATGCTCGGAGATGACCGCGACAATGTCAGTAGCATTCCGTACCGCTGCGATGTCATCGTCCTGAATGCCCACGTATGCCTCCGGGCCGGACGGTAGCAGCGAGAATGGTCAGAGCAACCGGGGCAACAGATACCCGGGCAGATCGGTGATGGCGATGCGTTCTTGTTCCATGGAATCTCGTTCACGAACGGTGACCGCTTGGTCCACGAGGGTGTCGAAATCGACCGTGACGCAAAATGGGGTGCCGAGTTCGTCCTGGCGGCGATAGCGCCGACCAATGGCCTGGGTTTCGTCGTAATCACACATCATGAGGGGCTGAAGCATTCCCAGCACCTCACGGGCGACAGGGGTCAGTTCGTCCTTCTTCGAAAGCGGAAGGACTGCCACCTTGTAGGGAGCGAGACGTGGATGCAGACGCAGCACCGTGCGAACTTCGCCGCGAACATCTTCTTCGTCGTAGGAGGCGAGCAAGAACGCCATCATCGTGCGAGTGGCACCGGCCGCAGGCTCGATGACATGCGGGCGATAGCGGATATTCGCGCCTTGATCGAAGTACTCAAGCTTTTCGCCCGAATGTTCCGAGTGCTGGGTGAGGTCGAAGTCACCACGGTTGGCGACACCTTCAAGCTCGCCCCAGCCCCAAGGGAAAAGAAACTCGACATCGGAGGTGCCCGATGAATAGTGACTGAGTTCGTCGGCATCGTGAGGACGCATACGAAGTCGGCTCTCGGGGATTCCGAGATCGATGTACCAGCGATAACGCTCGGCGCACCAGTACTCGTACCACTTCTGCGCATCTTCCGGCGGGACGAAGAACTCAAGTTCCATCTGTTCGAACTCACGGGTGCGGAAGACAAAGTTTCCGGGTGTGATTTCATTTCGAAACGACTTGCCGATCTGCGCAATACCAAACGGTGGCTTCTTGCGACTGGTCTGCAGCACGTTCGAGAAGTTGATGAACATGCCCTGTGCAGTTTCAGGACGCAGGTACGCCACTGCCGCATCGGATTCGACGGGACCAGCGTGCGTCTTGAACATCAAGTTGAAATTGCGTGCCTCGGTGAAGGAGTCCTTTTCGCCGCACGACGGACAGGTCGTGGGGTCGACAAGTTGGTCCTCGCGGAAACGCTCATGACATTTGCGACAATCAACGAGCGGATCAGTGAAGTTCTTGAGATGGCCGGAGGCTTCCCAGACGGCCGGCGGCGAAAGGATCGATGCGTCGAGACCAACGACGTCGTCGCGCATTTGCACCATCGAACGCCACCATGCGTCCTTCACATTGCGAAGCAGTTGCACCCCGATGGGGCCGTAGTCATAGGTGGAGCGAAACCCGCCGTAGATCTCGGCTGAGGGGAACACAAAGCCGCGACGCTTGGACAGGTTGACGACCTTCTCCATCAAGGAGACGTCATTGGGTACCGATGACTCAACTGGCATAACCGGTGAGGTTACTTGCCAGCAGGAGGTGTCACTTCCACGATGCCGCGTGCGATCAAGTCATCGATCGATGCCTCGTCACGGCCGAGGAGATCACGACAAATCGCAACGCTGTGTTCACCAAGCCACGGGGCCGGCGTTTCAACCGGTTCAGTCATGCCGCTGGCAATGAATGCGGGGCCTTCGAGCGTGAAGACGCCAACGCCAGGCTGATCGATTTCGACAAGGAATCCGCGTTCGATGAAATGCTCATTCACAAGGAGATCAGGCGATGTCAGCATTGGACCAGCAGGAACTCCAACGGCCTGACATGCATCGGCAATCTCGAAACGATTGCGTGACATTGCCCACTCGCCGATGATCGCATCGAGCTCGGCAGCCGCAGCAGTGCGATCGGCGAAGGTCAGATAGCGAGCATCAGTTGCCAGTGCCGGTTGACCAATAACGCCACAAAGTGCGGTCCAATCGGCATCGTCGCGACAACTAATAGCAACCCACATTTCGGCATTCTCATTGCCGGTCGCATCGATCTCGGTTGCGCAGCGATACATCGCGCCAGGCGCCGCTTGCTCGGAATGAACACCCATGGGGCGAACAGAACCAGGCTCGATGGACTCAGCAGCCAGCAAGTCGGCGATCGCCCCGACCACCGCTTCGCACTGCGCGATTTCAATGTGTCCGCCAGGGACCGTGCCGCGAGAGCGACCGATGAGCGTGGCGAGTGCGCCACACGCCGACAGTCGCCCAACGAAATGGTCAGGGAAGACCGATGCAGTGCCGGCGGGCTCGTCTTCATTTTCATACGACCACAAAAACGAAACGCCACCAGGAGCCTGCGTGCTCGGACCGTAACCACGCCAATGCGCCCACACGCCACGAGAACCCATGAGTTGGCTGGCCACCATGGCAACGCCGGGATTGGCCGCAGAGAGATCTGCGTAACCGATGCCCAACGCGTCCATTGCGCCAGTGGTGACGTTTTCAATGACAACGTCGGACTCTTTCACCAGATCGAGAAGAAGCTGACGGCCCTCGGGGAACTTTGCATTCACTCCAAAGCCACGCTTCGAACGACTCGATGATGCGAATGAAGGTCCCATCTCGGTTCCGGTGACGACACGAATGAAGTCGTAATGCGAACGAGTTTCGATCTTGATGACATCGGCGCCGTATTCGCCAAAGAGTCGACCAGCTTCGACACCCACCGCACCTTGACCAAAGTCCATGACACGAAGCCCCGCGAGTGGCAACGACGGCGCACTCTTTGCTTTTGCCGTTCGCTTCTCGCCGAGCGATGCAAAGACCTGCTCGTTATGTTGGCCGATCGAAGGCGGCGGTGTTTGCGGACCGACACGGTTGCCATTGAATTCGAAATATCCAGAAGCCATTTGGGCGACCACACCAGGAGCAAGTTCCATGGACTGGAATGTTCCACGCGAATCGAAATGTTCATTCGACAGCGCGCGAGGAGCGTCGTACACCGGCGTACAGACAATGCCTCGTTCTTGCGCCTTGGCGGAAACTTCCTCGACCGAAAGTTCGGCAAAGAGCTCTTCGTACAAAGGATTGAGAATCGCGTCGGCAATAGCGAATCGACCAGGGAAAGATTCGTATTCCTCGTCCTGCAAATACTCAGGCTCGCCAAGCCAGGCGCGCATCTCGCGCCATTGCGGAGGACTGAGCACGATGAGGCGAACATAACCGTCGCGACATTTGAAGATCGGATACACCGGACCAGAACCGGCTCGGAATTCAGGAAAGTTATTACCGGCAAGTACCCGCGCCGTGTAGTTCGGAAGCGACCAGTCGGCACATTGCGACAAAGATTCGTTGAGCGAAATGTCGAGCAGCTGACCGGTACCGGTTTCTTCTCGTTGCCACAGAGCGCACAGTGCAGCCCAAGTGGCCACTGAAGCAGCAACATCGTTGCTGAACTGACTCGGAGCGGGAAGCGGTTCGCGGTTGAGTGCTCCGGCCTTGAAGGTCATGCCACCGGTCGCTGAGAGAACCTGATCAGTAATGACTCGGCCCGCCCACGGACCAGTGAGGCCGTAGGGGGTCACCGCAGCAACAACGAGATGCGGATGATTCTCGGCGACCATCTGCACCGAAAGGCCAGGAGCAACCTCTGGCCCCGAGGTCACGACAACGTCGGCATGGTCAAGAAGTTCATGCAACTTGGCGACATCGGCCGCAGCGCTGAGATCGAGCGCTACGCCCAACTTCCCTGCATTGTTCACCGCAAAGGACAGCGAGATTCCCTTGCGCATGGGCGCGTAGCGGCGAGCTGGCGAACCTTCGGGCGGTTCGACCTTGATGACCTCGGCGCCAAGATCGCAAAGCAGTCTCGGACACAACTCGCCGTTAATAACGGTGAGGTCGACAACGCGGAGCCCTTCAAGCGGTCGTGGACTCGCTTGGTTTGTTCCGGATTGTGCGGTGGTCGTGCTGGTCATTTCGTCCCCCGAGTGATGCGGCCTTCGAAGGGGCGAAGGTATCAGGGGCGGGAAGCGATATGCGCCTCAACCACCCACCTTCCATCAGTGATCAAGGACGTTCACCGATCGGAGGCGGCGCTCAAGGTGGTGTTCCACCGCACGGGTTGCCAGTTGATCGACCTCGTGAACCACCGCGGCAGCGTCGGGCGATTCCCCGGCAACCAGCGCATCGTTGAGTCCCCCACCCAGAATTTGCCGCATCATCACGACCGCATCGGCCGATACGGGCGTGCCGCGTCGGCAGGTACGGCACAACAGACCCCCGCTTTCGACATCGAATGCGACCAATGGGGTGTCGTCTGCACCGCACTGCACACAGACCTCGACCTCGGGGCGATATCCCTCGAGCGCCAACACCTTCCAATAGAACGCCGGGGTCACTAACGGCGAGGTTGATGTCTCGAGCGTTCGCAATGCGCCGAGCAGCATGCGATAGAGCTGCGGGTTGACCTCGCCCTCTTGAGCGAGTTGGTCGGCGACTTCCAGCATTGAGACCCCGCGCCCAATGCGGTCAAGGTCTTCACGCACCGCCCGAAAGTTATCGATGCTTTCGGCTTGGGTCACGATGTCGAGTTCGCGTCCTTCGTAAAACTGCAGCACGCAATGGCTCATCGGTTCGAGCCTGGACCCGAACTTTGATTTCGTTTTGCGCACGCCTTTGGCCACTGCGCGCACTTTGCCGCGCGTTTTGGTCAGAAAGACGACGATGCGATCGGCTTCACCGAGTTTGTAGGTACGCAGCACGATCCCTTCGTCGCGATGGATCGTGCCCTTCCCCATGTGGCGGACCGATCAGGCTTCGGGGCTCAGGCCACCGAATCGACGGTCGCGCGCTTGATATTCGCGAACGGCCTCGAAGAGATTCTCGCGACGGAAGTCCGGCCACAGTGTGTCGGTAAAGACCAGTTCGCTATAGGCCGCTTCCCACATAAGAAAGTTTGAGGTGCGGAATTCGCCTGAGGTACGCACAACCAGATCGGGATCGGGCATCTCGGGGTCATAGAGACGCTTGGCGATTGCTTTTTCGTCGATCTTGTCGGCGGGCACGCCCTCGGCCACCAACATCTTGACGGCATCGACGATTTCAGCCCTGCCGCCGTAGTTGAAGGCAATGGTGAAGGTGAGCGTGCGGTTCTTCTTCGTGAGTTCCACCGATTCATCCATGCGACGAATGAGACGCTTCGGCACACGCCAGTCCCGACGACCGATGAAGCGCATACGCACGCCCATGTCGTTGAGTTCGTCGCGACGGCGCACAAGCAGCGATTCGTTGAAGCCCATCAGGAAGCGAACCTCGTCGGCGGGCCGACGCCAGTTCTCCGTAGAGAACGCGTAGACCGTGAGCCATTTCACACCGAGATCGAGTGCGCCCTCGACGGTGTCGAACAGTGCTTCTTCGCCAGCGGCGTGCCCATCGGTGCGCTTCAGACCTCGGCTCGTTGCCCAGCGCCCGTTGCCATCCATTACCGCCGCAATGTGCACGGGGATGCGTGATGGGTCGATATCGGGGATGTCCACCTATCCGACGTTACCGCCGACCTGCGATACCGCCGGTACCATCGTCGTCTCATGGGTGCCGCTGACCGACTTGTCGCCAACACCCGTGAGGCCCTTGAACAGATCACGGCCCAACTGCCGACTGGCGAGCAACGAGCCGGACAGATCGAAATGGCCGAGGCCGTCGCCCGTTCAATCGTCGAAGGCGACCATCTCGTGGTCGAAGCCGGAACCGGCACGGGAAAGACCTTCGCCTACCTCGTGCCCTGCATCATCTCGGGTCGCCGTGTCGTTGTCGCTACAGCAACCAAGACGCTTCAAGACCAGCTCGCCACCAAGGATCTGCCTTTCCTCGCCGAACACCTTGACCAACCATTTACCTTCGCCGTTTTAAAGGGACGCTCCAACTACATCTGCTTGCAGCGAGTTCGAGAACTCGACGCTGATGGGACCGAACAACTCGCGCTCGAAATCGGTGGGCCAAAACCGCCCTCGGAAGAAATTGCGGCACTCGCTCGCTGGTCGACCACCTCGCTAACAGGCGACCGCTCTGAACTCACCATTGAACCTTCACCGCGAGCATGGGCGGCGGTAAGCGTTGGGCCGCGCGAATGCCCTGGCGCATCGAAGTGCCCAAAAGGTGATGACTGCTTTACCGAACGCGCTCGCAGCGCCGCCTCCGACGCCGACGTCGTCGTTGTCAACCTCCACTTGTACGGGTTGCACCTAGCAACGCATGGCGCCGTGCTTCCCGAACACGAAGTCGTGATCATTGACGAAGCGCACCAACTTGAAGACATCGTTGCGGCAACTTCAGGCGTGGAAATTACGGCCGGACGATTCACTGCTCTTGCTCGCAACGTCGCGGCAATCATCGCCGACCCCGACATCGTGCGCGATGTCGACGAACTTGGGTCGATGTGGCGCGACTCGCTCACCGAAGAACGGGGACGACGCATTCGCGGACAACTCGACGGCGAACCAGCAAGAATCCTCACGCTTGCACGAGCACGAATCGACAAAGCCATGACCGCGCTTCGGGCTATTCCCGACGAAAGCAAAGGCGATGTCACTGCTCGCAAGCAGCGGGCAATTCAGGCAGCGACGTCACTGATCGATGACATCAACTCGTGTCAGGAAATCCGGGCCAGCGAAGTCGCGTGGATCGAAGGCAGCGAAGAGTTCCCAGCGCTCCGCATCGCACCGATCGATGTTGGCGAACTGCTTGACGAAACGCTGTGGACCCAAACCACTGCCGTGCTCACCAGCGCAACACTTCCGCTTGCAATTCCAGTTCAACTCGGCATTCCCGAGACGCGATTTGAACGCGTCGATGTTGAAAGCCCATTCGACTACCCCGAACAAGCACTTCTCTATTGCGCAGCGCATATGCCCGATCCGCGCAGCGCAACCTTCGATGAATCGATGCACGATGAACTCGAAGCGCTCATTACTGCCGCAGGCGGTCGCACCATGGCGCTGTTCACGAGTTACCGAGCGCTCAACCTTGCCGTTGAGGCGTTACGCGGTCGCGTCGACGTTCCGATCCTTGGCCAAGACGACTATCCGAAGCCCGCGCTGATCGAACGATTCACCGATGATCCCGAATCATGCCTCTTCGCAACGATGGGGTTTTGGCAAGGCGTCGATGTTCCTGGTGCGACTCTCAGTCTGGTCACCATCGACCGCCTTCCCTTCCCGCGTCCCGACGATCCGCTTCTGCAGGCCCGACGCGAACGAGCAAAAGCCGATGCGTTCAAGGTCGTCGACATCCCCCGGGCGACGACGCTTCTGGCTCAGGGCGCTGGCCGCCTTATTCGCAGTACGAGCGACAAAGGCGTGGTTGCGGTGTTCGATCCCCGAATGGCCAAGGCCAGCTACCGCTGGGATTTTGTGAATTCACTGCCGCCAATGAAGCGCACCAAAGACCGCGCCGAGGTCGAAGAGTTCCTGAAAGCTCTCAACAAAGAGAGTTGAGGCGACTCAGAAACCCAAACGATCGAGGGCGCCAGACTTGCGCTGCCAGTCCTTGTCGACCTTCACGAACAGTTCCAGATACGCGCCTTCGGGTAACTGTTCGCGGACAGCGATACCGACCTGTTTGAGCACCGAGCCCTTGTGGCCGATCACGATTCCCTTTTGTGATTCGCGTTCAACGAGGATTTCGCAACGAATGCGGGGCCATTCCCATTCGACAACGCGAGTCGCAATCGAATGAGGAAGTTCATCGTTTGTCACGGCGAGTAATTGCTCGCGAACTAATTCGGCCACCCAAAATGCTTCGGGAACGTCGGTGACCATGTCATCGGGGTACCAAAGCGGACCTTCGGGAAGCCGAGAGACAATCTCAGCGACCAACTTGTCGACGCCTGCCCCCGTAACAGCGGAGACCGGGAAGTAGGCCGACACGTCGATCTGTTCGGCGGCGCGTGCCAACTGCGCAATCACGTCGTCGGGGGAAGCGATATCGGTCTTGTTCACAATAACGATTGCGTTGGCGGGAACTTTCTCGGCAACGAAGCGATCGCCAGGCCCAATCGGCGCAGTCGCGTCGACAACGAGGCAGACAACATCGACGCCGCTTGTCATTTCTGAGGCGGTCTTGTTCAACCGTTCGCCCAACAGGGTCCGCGGACGATGGATACCGGGCGTATCGACGAACACAATCTGCGTGTCTGGACGATTCAACACGCCACGAATCTGTGATCGGGTGGTCTGTGGTTTATCTGAGGTGATCGCCACCTTCTGACCAAGGATGGCATTCAGAAGTGTCGACTTACCCACATTGGGCCGGCCGACGATGGAGACGAATCCGGACTTCACTGGGGCAACCGTTCGATCCTCACCATGCCGATACGACGTCCCTTCACCTGTTCTGCTCGAAGACGGAACTCGCCTTCTGTTGCACTTTCGCCTTCGAACGGTACGTGACCGAGCAGGTGAAACATCAGACCGCCAATTGTGTCCCAATCGCCTTCGGGGAATTCCGCACCCACGAGCGAACTCACTTCATCGATCGACATGCGGGCCTGCACCCGCAGATCGCCGCCTGGAAGACGTTCAACCATCACGTCTTCACGATCGAACTCATCAACAATCTCGCCGATGAGTTCTTCAATCAGATCTTCAAGGGTGATCAATCCTGCGGTGCCGCCGTATTCATCGATCACCACGGCCATATGAGCTTTGCGAACTTTCATTTCCGCTAGCAATTCAGAAATACGCTTGGTCTCCGGCACGAAATACGCGCGCCGAGCAAATCGATTCACGCCAACGGCGTCTCGACCAGCACGCGAAGCACGCACCAAGTCCTTCACATAGGCAATGCCCGTAACGTCATCGATACCTTCGCCATAGACCGGTACTCGACTTCGACCGGCAGCGAGAGATGCATCAAGAACTTCGGCGACGGTCAGAGTATTGGACAGCGCCAGCATGTCTGGTCGAGGCACCATCACCTCGCGGCAGATCGTGTCGCCGAATTCGATGACCTGCACGATGAGTTCGCGTTCTTCTTCTTCAAGAACGTCTGCAGACACCGCTTGATCGGCCAAGGCAAGGATTTCAGCTTCCGAGACGAACGGGCCTTGTTTCAGACCCTTTCCCGGAATGATCACGTTGGTGAGCCCGATGAGAGCTTTCGCGATCAGTTTGAAAGGCCAGAATCGGGTCATCCACCACACAAAGGGCGTGGCAAGACGAGATGCACGTTCAGTGTGCTGAACCGCCCAAGTTTTCGGAATGGCCTCAGCAACAACGAAGACAACAACCACATTCACAAATGTGGCGAGCACGAGTCCCCAAGCGCCAAAGAGACTGTCAGCCACTAGGCCGACCAAAGTGGCTTGGACCAACTGACAAACAAGTACCACCAAGAGCACGACATTGAGAAATTCCTCTGGGTGGGTAACAAGTCGCAAAATTCGCTTGGACCCAAGGCCTCCCTTTTCGGAAATCGCCTGTGCTTTTGAAACCGATATTCGCGTCAATGCTGTTTCGGCCAGTGACAAGAAAACCGAAGCCATAAGCAAAACAACGATTACAAACGTCATCCATGCATCAGCCGTTGTGAATGTCACCGCTACTACGTTCATCGTCATCTGCTCCTAGATCATGTCCATGGATCGGCGGCGAGAGAACCGTAATGTGCCGCCAACAGTTCTCGTTCTCGCGATTGCATTTCGAGACGTTCAGCTTCCTCGGCATGATCCATGCCGAGCAGATGCAAAATGCCGTGCACCACGAGCAGCGCGATTTCGTCGTCGAACGAACCGGCATGGATTGGTGCGTTCCGTTCGGCAACCAACGGACAAATCACAACGTCGCCAAGCAGAAGCGGAAGATCTTCAGGATCGTTCTCGATGCGATCAGGTCCTGGCCCGCCTGCGTCGGGCCAAC
>JBIIVE010000097.1:0-7260 GCA_044339605.1 Acidimicrobiales bacterium | reverse complement strand
CGGCGCGGGCCCCACGACCAGGCTCATTGGGGTCGCCATCGATTGGAAAGGACAGCACGTCTGTCGGGCCATCGACTTCCATGAAACGTTTGTTGAGATCACCAATGGTTCCCTCGTCGACAAACATCACGGAAAGTTCGGCTTCGCCTTCAACGCCTTCATCGGCCAACACCGCCAACGCGAGTTGCTGCCACTTCTCGACCACGATCGGCAATGCCGCCTGTTCATCGGAAACGAAGACGGTGACGACACCCTCGGCGGGACCGCGTCGCTTCAAACGGCGACGACGGGGAGGCTCGTTCAAGGCTTTGGTGCGTTCTCGTACGCGCTCACGATGTCCTGCACGATGCGATGACGAACAACATCGCCAGCGGTGAGCTTGACCCATTCGAGCCCATCGATACCGGAAAGGATTGGTTCAAGTTCTAGCAAACCACTTCGACCACCCTGAAGATCGATCTGGGTGGTATCGCCGGTAATGACGACCTTTGAACCGAACCCAATACGAGTAAGGAACATCTTCATCTGTTCCGGTGTCGTGTTCTGCGCTTCATCAAGAATGATGAATGAACCGTTCAGCGTGCGACCGCGCATGAAGGCAAGCGGCGCAACTTCCACTGTTCCTCGTTCCAGCATGCGCTGAGCACCTTCGGCGTCGAGCATGTCGTAGAGCGCGTCGTACAGCGGGCGAAGATACGGATCGACCTTGGCCATCATGTCGCCAGGCAAGAAACCCAGACGCTCTCCCGCCTCAACAGCAGGTCGAGTGAGGATGATGCGATCAACTTCTTTGGCCTGCAGCGCTTGCACGGCCATCGCAACTGCAAGCCAGCTCTTGCCGGTACCCGCCGGACCAACGCCGAATGTGACGATGTTCTTGCGAATGGCGTCGATGTAGCGCTTCTGTCCGCTGGTCTTGGGACGCACCATTCGACCACGAGCACTGCGCAACACATCGGTGGTGAGCACTTCGCTCGGACGCTCGTCGGCCTTCACCATTTCAATACTGCGCCGAACCGACACGGGCTCGAGAACCTGACCCTGCTGAAGAAGAACGACAAGTTCCTCAAACAACTTGCCAACCGTTCCGGCCTGATCGCCAGACACCGTGATCTCGTTGCCGCGCACATGGACGTCGGCCTCGGGAAAGGCATCTTCGATAAGCAGAAGCAACTCGTCGCGCTGACCGAGAAGGCCGGTCATCAGGTGGTTGCCGGGAACATGGACGTTGACGGTTGTGCTGGGCATCTGGCCCGTAATCCTAGAAGGGCCAGACGGCTCATCCCCCACGGGGCCGCAACGAGTGGTTGGGCCCCAGTTGATAGGCCATTCGGCTCATTCTCCTAACCCTCGCCGATTCGATTCCGATATGAGAGGAAACAAGAGAAAGGCACAGCCGTGATCCCTTCACAACACGTATTGAATCTGCTCGTCAGGGAACTCCTCGATGAACCCTTCACAGCATCAAGGCCTCTCAGCGCAATAGCGAGAGACCTCGAACTAGTTCTCGAATTGGGCCCCCTTATCTCAGCCTGCTGGACCGAAGCGCGCCATATCGAGTCACGAGATCCGCAGTAGAGAGCAATCCGAGGTTCGCTCTATTGAAGCAATTCGCCGTAAGTTCATCCCCAATGTCTGGGGAGCATGAGTTCACATCTGAGGAGGAATTCCGCGGCGAAGCCGAGGAAGCTCTCGTTGATGGCGACCGAGCACTTGATGCCCGCGAGATCAGCGCGGTTCGGGCTGTCCTTCGGAATCGCGACTTCCGCACGATGTGGCTCAGCAGTCTGGGTTCCACCATCGGGACCTGGATGCAGAACGTCATTCTTGCGGCGTTCGTCTACACCGTTACGAAGAGTGCATGGCTGGTCAGCCTTGTCGGGTTCTGCAACCTCGTACCCCAACTTCTCTTCGCGACCTTCGGCGGAATCATCGCCGACATGTTCAATCGCAAGAAGTTGATCTTCTGGTTATCGCTTGAACAAATGATTGGTTCGCTCGCCATTGCATGGATTGTGCGCACCACCGATTTCTCTGAGCCTGCGCTCCTTCTCGCTGTCTTTGCAGTCGGAACGGGCGCTGCACTTCAAGGCCCAGTGTTTCTTGCCGTTACTCCTTCACTCGTTCCCCGCGAGCACCTTGCGGGCGCCATTTCGCTGAACTCCGTAAGCATGAACGTCTCGCGCGTCGTTGGCCCTGCAATTGGTGCAGTCCTCTATGTGTGGATCGGCGCATCGTGGGTGTTCGTATTAAATGCGGCGACGTACGTGATCATCATGGTCGGCGTCACCTATGTAAAAGTCCCGACGTTCGAGCGCAAAGTGGGCGAAAGCAACCTCGACCGATTGGTCGGAGGCTTCCGTTATGTGCGCCAAGACCCAGTGGTGTTCCGCGCAGTCCTCACGGTTTTCATGTTCTCGATGCTTTGCATGCCCTTCGTCGTCCTCTACCCGGCAATCGCATCAGTTGATTGGGGCGTTTCAACGAAATCAACGCTGTACGGACTGCTCTACGCCACTTTCGGACTGGGTGCAGTTATCGGAGCGCTCTCAGTAGGCACCGTTCTTGCTGGCTACAAAATCGAACATGTGCTTCGAGTCTCCTTTGTCCTCTTCGGTGTTTCGCTCGCCGCCTACATCACGATCAGGGGGCCAGCGCCTGCATTCCCTATCGGCTTTCTCCTCGGCTTCTTTTATTTCGTTCTCGTCACATCGCTCTCAACCATCTTCCAGTCCCGACTCGATCACTCCATTCGTGGTCGAGTCAGCGCGGTGTGGATGATGTGTTTCGGCGGAACTGTTCCGGTTGCCGGACTTCTCGCCGGCTGGCTCGTGAGTTACTCAAGCGTCAATACCGTCGTCTATTTCGGCGCAGCGTTCGCATTGTTCCTCGCATGGTTCGCCGACCTTCGCCCGCCGGAGGAACGAACGCCGTTACGAGAAACTCTTCGTCGGTAACTGTTCAGTCAGTCAGTAACGCTGCGGCAAGGCGTTCAAGCCCAGCGATACGACTGCCCTTCACCAAAACCGAATCCTCTGCACCCAAGTCACCGAGTGCGATAAGCGCGTCGTCGATGGTGGCCACTGTTTGTGCAGCTGAACTTCCGTAGCCATCGGTGCCAAACGCAATCAATCGAATGCCGAGTTCGGAAGCAACCGCCGCAACATGAGTGTGCGCTGCTGCGCTCTCGTCTCCGAGTTCCGCCATTGGTCCGAGGACTGCGTGATGGTGAGCCGTCGGCAACTGCGCCACTGCACGAAGCGCTGCTTCCATCGAGGCAGGTCCCGCGTTGTAGGCATCGTTCAACACACGCGCACCAGCACGCGAAACATGCAGTTCCATACGCCAGGGCGAAAGTGCAGCCTGTTCAAGGCCGTCTACAACATCGCCCATCGGGACATCCCACAACAACGCAAGTGCGGCCGCAGCGAGAGCATTACCCACGTGATGAACGCCACGAACGCCCAATCGAATCGAAGCCGTTCCCCATTCGGAGTGCAGATCAAAACGCACGCGGAGATCGTCTTCGATGACGATGTTGGTGGCGTGCACATCGCCACCTGCGAGTCCAAAAGTGATCGTGCGCGCTGCAGTGCGTTTCGCCATCGCAGCAACACGCGCATTGTCGGCATTCAGCAGGGCAACGCCATGAGCGGGAAGAGCCTCAACAAGTTCACCCTTCGCCCGAGCGATGTCATCAAGCCCGCCCATGAATTCCGAATGGGCCAATTCAATCGACGTCACAATTGCGACAGTTGGCTGCGCGATCGCACACAGGTCAGCAATGTGACCATCGCCGCGTGCACCCATTTCCACAATCGTCACTTCAGTGTCAGGCGACGCGTTCACCAATGTGAGCGGCACACCGAGTTCGTTATTGAAACTTTTCTCGTTCGCAGTCACGACATACCGACGAGCAAGGATCGCCGCGGCAAGGTCTTTACTAGAGGTCTTCCCGACCGATCCGGTGATACCGGCGACACGATCGGGCAGACGAGTACGAGCAGCTGCCCCCAACGCACCAAAGGCAGCCTCGACCTCGGCGACTTCGATCGTGGTGAGCCCATCGATGGCTCCACGAGAACTCAACGTCGCCGTCGCTCCACCCTGTCGGGCTGCGTCGATGAAGTCATGGCCATCCCGCTCGCCACGAACAGGAATGAAAAGTTGGCGAGGTCGAATCAAACGAGAGTCGAAGTTGGCACCATCGACAATGACATCGGGCCCGGAAAGAGTTCCGCCCACGGCGGCGGCGATGTGTGCAGCCCGAAATTCCACGGTCTCACCCTACGGGACGGCAATCGGGTCGACGGTCGCCGAACTACGGTTCATCCCATGCCCGGCCCGGATCGCATTCGTCTCGTCGTCTTGTTTGGCGGCCAATCTGCCGAGCACGATGTGTCTCGAGTGACCGCTCGCCACGTCCTTAACGCCGCCGATCCCGATCGCTATGACCTCGTTGCGGTCGGCATCACCCGTGAAGGCACTTGGGTTGAATGTTCGACCGACGTCTCAACCTTTGGTGATGCCATGGAAATTTCTGGAAACACGGTCGATCCTTTCTCGGTCCTGACCGCTGATTCCGTGGTCTTTCCCCTTCTGCACGGACCAATGGGCGAAGACGGCACGATTCAGGGTCTGCTCGAAATTGCTGGCGTTCCTTTTGTCGGCTCAGCGGTTCTCGGTTCGTCGATGTCGATGGACAAGATCATCGCCAAGCAGGTAGCCGACGCTGAAGGATTCGCTCAGGCAAATTGGCGCGGCATGCACGCCAAGGAACTCACTGGTCCTGGATGCGAAGCCGTGCTTGACGAACTTGGTGCTGCTCTTGGATTTCCGATTTTCGTCAAGCCCGCCAATATGGGTTCGTCGATTGGCGTATCGAAGGTGACGACACGCGCTGAATTTCGAGCTGCAGTCGATGATGCGCTTCGCTACGACGAATGGATCGTGTTTGAAGAAGGCGTTGTTGCCCGCGAGATCGAAGTTGCGGTGCTCGGCCACACCGTGACACCACGGGCATCAGTTCCCGGTGAAATCGTTCCCGGCGCTGAGTTCTACAACTACGAAGACAAATACGACGCCGGAGTTGCTCAACTTCATATTCCGGCGCCGCTTTCCGAAGCGGAAACTGAACAGGTTCGTGAACTGGCATGCCGAGTGTTTCGCGCGTTTCGAGCCGAGGGGCTTTCCCGAGTCGACTTTTTCTTTGAGAGCCCTGGTCGTGGCTGGTTACTCAATGAAATGAATACGATTCCCGGCTTCACGCCGATTTCGATGTACCCACAGATGTGGCAGGCCAGTGGCCTTCCCTACCGTGCACTCATTGATGAACTCGTAGGTTTGGCGATTGAACGCCACGCCACAGTTGTTCGCTACCGCAGCGCCTGAGTTCTCGCGTACTCCGGCGCAACCATCGCCGCATACAAGAACGCCAATAACTCACGACGGCGCACGACTGTGCTTCGCAACGTGGGTTCGATGCCGACAGCGCGCAACACTTCAACTTCCGTTGCTGCGCCAAGCACCGTTGAATAGGCCGACACCAACAACAAGCCTGGATCACATCGACGAATGCGACCTTCGTCCATCTCACGCTGGAAATACGCAGTTGCGCGTGACACGAATGGATCGAGATCTGCGGTGACTCGCAATGACGCATCGCCCCCGATTCGACTGATTTCGCGAATGAATCCCAACAATTCGGGTCGACGCATAGCGACGCGGAAAATTCGACGCACCACTGACTCGATACGACTCCAACCTGAGCCCTCCTCGGAGAGGGCGCCGTCGAACTCGATGATGAGATCAAGCGCCGCCCGATCGATGACTGCGTCGAGCAGGGCCCGTTTCGATGACCAGTGATAGAGGATCGCTTGCTTTGTGATCCCGAGATCGGCCGCCAGGTCATCGAGCGAGACCGAATCAAAGCCCTTCATGCCGAAGGATTCGAGGGCAACGGTCAGGATGCGGTCCTCGGTCGCCCGGGTGCGAGCGGCTCGGGATCCCATGGGGGGACTGGTCATAGCGAGGGCCATGGAAGAAGTGTAGACGTTTCACTTACCAAGTGGTAAACATTCGTTTGTGATTCGTGACGCACTTGCCGGCAAACGGCTGTTCATCACCGGCACCACCGGTTTCCTGGGCACCAATCTTCTCGAGCGACTTCTGCGCTCGGTGCCCGATTGCGAGATCGTGCTGCTGGTTCGTCCCGGCCGGCGCTCGACCGTTGAACAGCGAGTCGCTCGCGAAATCCTGAAGAACGACGCCTTCGACCGACTGCGTTCCGAACTCGGCAAAGACGAATTCGCAGCGATGACTGCCCGACGCATCACGTCGGTTGCAGGCGATGTCGGTCGCGATGGTCTCGGCCTCGATGAAGCAGGCCGCGCCGCTCTTGCCAGTTGCGACACCATCATCCACTCCGCTGCAACCGTGAGTTTTGATTCCCCGCTCGATTCCGCGGTTGAAGTCAACCTTCTTGGACCAACTCGCATTGCAGCTGTTTGCAACGAACTCGGCATTACGCCCCATCTCGTTGCGGTGTCCACCTGTTATGTGGCTGGCAACCATCGAGGTGCGGCGCCCGAGCAGCTCGTCGATCAAAGCCATTTCTTCATCGATGTCGACTGGCGCGCCGAAGTGGAAGGCGCACGTCGCGCACGTCGCGACGCTGAAGCCGAAAGCCGCACTCCCGAAAAGCTCGTCCACTTCCGCAAACAGGCCGATCGTGAGCTGGGCGCTGCCGGAACTCCACTACTTGCTGAGAAGACCGAACAACTCCGCGATCGCTGGGTCTCTGATCGCATGGTTGAAACTGGCCGTGCTCGTGCTGCGTCACTCGGATGGCCCGACGCGTACGCCTATACAAAAGCCCTCGGTGAGCGTGCGCTTGTTGAAACCCGCGGCGACGTGCCGGTCAGCATCGTGCGTCCTTCGATTATTGAATCGGCGCTTGCTGAACCAGTTCCCGGCTGGATTCGCGGATTCCGTATGGCCGAGCCGATCATCATCAGTTACGCGCGCGGTCTTCTCAAAGAATTCCCTGGCGTTCCCGAAGGCGTTGTCGACGTCATTCCTGTCGATCTTGTTTCCGCTGCGATCATTGCGGTCGCCGCAAAGGGACCCGAGCCCGAACCTGAGGTTGTTCAGGTTGCCTCTGGTTCGCAGAACCCTTTGCACTACCGCCGCTTGGTCAACCTTGTCAGCGCGTGGTTCCAGCAGCGTCCGTTGTACGACACCAAGGGTCAGCCCATCATC
>JBIIVE010000016.1:0-30455 GCA_044339605.1 Acidimicrobiales bacterium | reverse complement strand
CGAGCAACCAAGACTCTTGGGCGCGCCGAAAGCATCCTCGGCGCACTCCCCTTGCGCGGCAAACAAGCCGAGTGGGGCGCAGCAGTTGAAGAAAAGCGCGAAGAAGCCGAACGGGCGCTTGGCTATGTCCAGATCTACGGCGCATACGCCGAATGCGAAGCCATCTACGGCCTCGACCGCTTGCTGGCACTTTGGGACAACCAGACCCCAGAAGATCAGCGCGACTTCTGCTTCGATCCTCGAGTCATCGAGTGGGATGAGTTCGTTAACGAAATTCATCTTCCATCGGTCGTCAAGGCAGCACGAGTTCGCACCACACCGGGCGGAAAGATTGGCCCGACCCGTACCGATCGACTTCGCGGCCAGATCCTCGCCCCCGAACGGCAACTCGCCGCATTCGACCTTGAGAACACACTCATCGCTTCGAACGTTGTTGCCAGTTACGCATTTCTCGCAACGCGACGCATGCCCGCCGATCAACGCCTTCGCTTTATCGGCAAGATGATCGCCGAGGGCCCAACACTGCTCTCCCTTGACCGCAAAGATCGCACCGACTTCCTGCGCTTCTTCTACCGCCGCTACGACGGTGCACCGTTGCAACAAATTGAAGAAGATTCAGCAGAGATGTTCACCCGACTCATTCTTTCGAAGTCGTTCCCCGAAGCAATTCGTCGAGTGCGCGAGCACAAAGCTGCTGGCCATCGCACCGTGCTCATAACTGGTGCACTCGACTTTGTCGTAAAGCCACTGATGCCCCTCTTCGACGACATCATCGCCGCCGAGATGAGCGTCACGAATGGCCGATACGACGGCGAACTCCGCAACGTTCCGCCCACGGGCGAAACCCGCGCACAGGTATTGCGCGACTACGCCGCCTCGCATGGTTTGAGCCTGAGCGAAACCGTCGCCTACGCCGACAGCAGTTCTGATCTTCCAATGCTTGAAGCCGTTGGCTTCCCCGTAGCCGTCAACCCCGAGACTCGTCTTGCCACCCTTGCTCGCAAGCGCGGTTGGTTGGTAGAGAATTTCTCGAAGGCTCCCGGTTCGCCGCGTCGACTCATTCCAATCGGCCCACGTCGCACCGCAAATGGCGGCCTCGCCAATCCGCTTGTTCCAGGGGGCACCGCATGAGAGCCCTCCGCTTCGAGCGCAACATCCCGCGCTTTGCTGCTGCCAACATCGCTGGTCGTCTGAGTTCTGGCAGTGGCGCCAAAGTCGGACCACTTCGTTTGCGCAGCGTTGATACACCAGCGCTACCGGGTCCCGGTTGGGTTGAAATCCTTCCGCGCCTTACCGGTATCTGCGGTTCCGACCTTGCAACTATCGACGGAAATAGTTCGCGCTATTTCGAACCAATCGTTTCGTTTCCCTTCATTCCCGGCCACGAGATCGTTGCCGATCTCCCGCAAGAGTTTGAAGGTGTGCCGGCCGGTCGCGTTGTTGTTGAACCCGTACTTGGCTGTGTCACCCGCGGCATCGACCCAGTGTGTGCAGCATGTGCACGAGGCGACCTCGGAAACTGCGAACGCATCACGTTCGGCAACATCAGCCCCGGCCTCCAAAGCGGTTTTTGCTGCGATACCGGCGGCGGTTGGTCCACGAGCATGATTGCTCATGCCAGCCAGTTACATGCAGTCCCTACCGACTGGTCAGACGAGGCGGCCGTCATGGTCGAACCCACCGCCTGCGCGGTGCACGGCGCACTCGCTGCCGATGTTTCCGAGGGAGACACCGTCGTTGTTCTTGGTTCTGGTGCTCTTGGACTCCTCACCATCGCCGCACTTCGCCGATTCGGCCGCAAGTGCACGATCATTGCGGTAGCGAAGCATCCTCATCAGCAAGAACTCGCTCGTGAGTTCGGTGCCGATCACGTCATCGCTTCCGATCACATCTCTCGACCAATTCGACGCATCACCGGCTCACTTGCAATCGGTGACGGTGACATCGTTCGTCTTACCGGTGGCGCCGATCACGTCATTGATTGCGTCGGCAGCGAAAGCAGTATCGCTGAAGCACTCACCGTTGTTCGCCCCAAGGGTCGCATCACGATGGTGGGCATGCCCGGTCACGTTCACCTCGATCTCACCGGATTGTGGCAACGCGAGATCACGATGAGCGGTGCGTATGCCTACGGAACCGAAACGCTTCCCAACGGCGAACGTCGACGTACGTTCGATCTTGCCTTTGAACTTGTGGCTGCCGCCGACCTCGGTCGACTGGTTAGCGCCACTTATCCCCTTGACCGCTTTGAAGATGCCATCACGCACGCCGCAAACGCTGGCGGGCGCGGGGCAGTTCGTATCGCCTTTGACCTTCGCAATGAAAAGGAACGAAATCGTGCCTAGACCAGGATTCGTCCTCGACGTCGATCGATCGACGCCACCAATCCTCTTTCACCATGGAGAGGGTTTCCGGCTCGAGAAGCTCCCCGCCGGGCGCAGCCGCGTTATCTATCCGGCCGAGCCCATCGAGGCGCTCAAGAACCCCGATGGCGCCATTCGTGATGCGCTCGATAACCCGATCGGCGATAGCGAGCCGTTGCGCGCGCTTCTCAAGCCGGGCATGAAGCTCACGATCGCGTTCGATGACATTTCGTTGCCGCTTCCCCCAATGAAGCGTCCCGACATTCGTCAGCGAGTCATCGAAGCAGTTCTTGAGCTCGCTGCAGCCGCTGGCGTCGACGACGTCATGCTCATCGCAGCGCTTGCGTTGCATCGCCGCATGACCGAAGACGAACTTCGTCATGCCGTTGGCGACCGCGTGTACGACGCTTTCGCTCCCCATGGCCTTCTCGTCAATCACGACGCAGAAGATCCCGACAACCTCCTCTTCATCGGCGAGACCGAGAAGGGCGAAGAGGTCGAGATCAACAAGCGCGCGGCCGAGAGCGATCTCATCATCTACGTCAATATCAACCTCGTCTCTATGGACGGCGGTTGGAAGTCGACCGCAACCGGCCTTGCTTCGTATCGTTCACTTCGCCACCACCACAATCCGCAGACGATGCGTCATTCAAAGTCGTTCATGGATCAGCACAAGTCTGAACTCCATTCCGCCAATTGGCGCATGGGCAAGGTGCTTCGTGATGCAGGGGTGAAGGTCTTCCAGATCGAAACCACGATGAACAACAACGTGTTCGGCACCGAAGGACCCATGAGCGTGCTGCAAAAGCGCGAATGGGAATGGTCTCTCAAGGACCGCATCACGATCACGGGAATGAAGACTGCGCTCGATCGCATGCCGCAACGTACGCGTCGATCGATCTTCAACTCCTGGCAAGCCCCGCACGCAATGACATCCGTGCAGGCTGGCGAGGTCGAAGCCGTTCACAAACTCACGACCGAGAATGTCTACGCCCAGCACCTCGTGCAGGTTGAAGGCCAGACCGACATTCTCACGATGGGCCTTCCGTACATCAGCCCCTACAACGTGAACTCAATCCTCAATCCGATTCTCGTTGCATGCCTCGGACTCGGCTACTTCTTCAATCTGTATCGCGGACGCCCGCCGGTGCGTGAAGGTGGCGTTGTCATCATGAGCCACCCAACACCTTGGGAATTCCACCCGGTGCATCATCCCTCCTACATCGACTTCTTCGATCAGGTACTGACGCAAACGCATGACCCAGTCGTCATGTCGGAACAGTTTGAAAAGTCGTTCGCTGAAGACGAGTGGTATCGACATCTCTATCGCACGAGTCACGCGTACCACGGCGTTCACCCGTTCTACATGTGGTACTGGTGCGCACATGCTCTTGAGCATGTCGGTCAGGTCATCATTGTTGGCGGCGATGTGCGTGCAGTGCGTCGACTTGGCTTCAAGCCAGCATCGACATTGCAAGACGCTCTCGAAATGGCGAGCGATGTGGTCGGTCGCGACGCGACAATCACACACCTCCATAATCCGCCCATCCTCATGGCCGACGTTTCCTGAGGTCTGTCATGCGTCCGATGCCCATCACTCGCAAACAGGCGACACGCCTCATCAAGCGACTGCCAGTGAACCGTTCGGTGTCTACGGCCGCCCAAACGAGTTCGCGAGTTACTCGCATGGCCAAAGCCATTCTGAAATCACCATCGGTGCCGGCTGGTGTTGATCTCCTCAAGAAGGAGAACAACGTCGGTGCGAACTACGACACCGACTGGGCCCGCTCGTATCCGGCTCGCGTCGCGCGCGTACTCCTCCTCAATGGCGTCATGAAGCCGGTTGTTGATCTTCTCGCGACACCCTCCATCCATGGCACCGACCGCCTTACCGATGTCGATGGTCCAGTGATCTTCGCCGCCAACCATCACAGCCACGCCGACACGCCGTTGATGATGACGGCGATTCCCGAACCCTGGCGCAATCGTCTCTTCATCGGCGCAGCTGCCGACTACTGGTTCACCAACCGCGTCACATCACCACTTTCGGCGTTGGTCATCGGCGCAATCCCGGTCGAGCGCACGAAGGTGTCGCGCAAAGCCATCGATCAGTCTCTTGAACTCTTGCGAGACAACTGGAGCATGCTCATCTTCCCCGAGGGCGCTCGCTCCCCCGACGGTTGGGCCCGTCCGTTCACCTCTGGCGCAGCATTTCTGTCGTCACATAGCGGCGCACCTGTCGTTCCCGTCTTCATCCAAGGAACGAACAAGGTGCTTCCGAAGGGAAAGAACTTCCCCCGCCCAGCCCACACCACCGTCGTTTTCGGATCGCCGATGCAGGCTGCCGAAGGTGAGGATTCGAAATCATTCGCCGTTCGCATCCAAGAAGCCGTCGCGGCACTCGGAGATGAATCTGCAACCGATTGGTGGCAGGCCCGCAAGAACGCTGCGTCGGAAAAGACCCCGACCCTTGATGGTCCCGACGCTGGAGTTTGGCGTCGTTCCTGGGCCCGCACTTCTAAGGCCAAAGGTGTCCGCCGTAGTTGGCCTCGGGTGTAACGCTCGTTCTGACTATCGAGCAAAGGTCAACGGGAACCGAAAATTCGCGTCTTCGTCGAGTAACGCCGCGTCGTTCACGATCACCAAACAATCTGTGTGATCGGCATCGCATATGCCATTGCCAACTTTCCCAACAACGATTTCAAGTTCTAACGAACCCCAACCATCCGGGTCGTACCGCAGAACCTTTCCCGTCACCAGATCGCAAGAGGCTGAACCCTCCCTTGCACCGTCTGAGCACTGCGCCACGGTGACAACGTGGTCAGGAAGAAATCCACTCCATTCCACCCGAACCATCTGTCCGTCTCGTAGTCCCGTCAAAGGCGTAACGGTGGCCGCACGCGAGGGCATGTTGGGAAGCGTTCGTTCAACAGTCGCCGACTGGCTCGGATCGCCAACAAACGTCATGGACGCGACTCCCGGCTCCTGATCATCAGCCAGCGCAGCAATAGCCGCGGCATCTGATTTCACATAGCCGTTGAAGAAATCCAATGTTGCTTTTGCCGTGATTGGAAATGCACGGGAATCGCTGAAGAGATACGAATTGTGATCGGAATCAATCAGCGTGAACAGCCCCTTTGGCGAGCGAGCACTGTTGAATATTCTCGCTCCCTCGTCGTACGGGATCACCGTGTCGTTCTCGCCGTGCACAATCAACAACGGTGGCGTGCGCGACCAATCGAAAGTTTTTCCCGGAAGAAGCTGCGATGTTCCAGCAATGATGATCGCAGCGTCAACACGCTCATCAACACAACATGCTTGACCAATAAGTCCGGCAATCGTGATTCCACCATTTGAGTGACCAGCGACGCCAACTCGCTCACCGTCAATCATTCCTGCCAGTGCTCGTCCATCCGCACTTGAGGACAACAAAATGGCCTGAGTGATCACCGCCGAAACATCTCCCGATTGATTCACCACATCGCCGGCATCTGCCACACCCGGTGAATTCTCACTGTTCAGCGGAAATGATGGAGCTGCCACCACATAACCTGCGCCCGCCCATGTCGCCAGCAAATCGCCATATTGGGCGGGTGCCGCACCCAACCCGTGCCCGAACACGATGAGAGGGAATGGGCCCGAACCGGTCGCGGGTGGCGCATCGAAGAGCGGCGTTGGATCAGGGATCGATGCAAAGTCATCGTCCTGAATCGATTCGGTGTTTGGCGCAACCGCCGGATACCAGACTCGTACTTGGAGTGTCCGTGACGGTTGGCCGGGCTGGGAAGTATTCGCGGGAGTCGGCCGAGACTCATCGACAAACGTGAACGATGTGATCCCGACGGGGAACGTCCCCGGCTCAAAATTCGACGGCGCTTGTTCAGCGGTTTCCTTGGCCGACGATGAGCAAGACGGAAGAAGTCCTAGAAGTAGACATAGGGAAAGACCCAGACCCGTCACAACCAGAGGAAAATTGCGCATCTGCCGCACAAACTGACTCTAGAGCGGAAGTTCGGACCACAATGGGTCGGTGAGCAGCACCGGCGTTGGCTACGCAGCAGCAGTTGCACTTGCCGCAATCTTTGCGATTGCCGCTGTCGCGAAGCTTCGCGATGTCTCTGCGACCGAACGTGACTTCGCCGGACTCGGGGTTCCCCGAGCATCGTTCTTCGCTCGGTTCGTACCGATCGCCGAACTCTCGATCGTGGCGTTGCTCCTCATCGTCCCTCCGGCAGGGGCGATTGCCGCACTCGTCTCGCTTGCGTTCTTCACCACATTTCTGATCGGCCGTCTTCGCGCTGGCGTGCGCGCGCCGTGTGCGTGTTTTGGTTCCTCCCGGGCCCAACCCATTTCCGTTCGCGACGTCATCCGCAACCTGCTGCTCATGGCACTCGCAGTGGTCAGTCTCGCGACCGATCGACCCACAGCGATCACCCCACTCGATGCCCTTGCGGTTCTCGCAGTCACTGCCGTTGCAGGCGGCGCACTGCATCTGGCCGGTAGGGTCCGATCACGATGACCGACCCATGGGGCAACCCCCTTTCTCCTGATGACCAGCGACCGGTCAACCCGCAGCCCGAGGATTACCCCCCGGACTTCGCTCCGAATCCCGCGTGGCCAGGCGCCCAGACACCCGACACCGCAGTGTCTTCGCCCGCACCAGACCAAAGCCCCGCATCGCCACCTGCGTGGCCGGGCACTCCCCCTCCTCCGCAACCCGCAGGGCAAGGGCCGAAGTTCTCGGGCATGGCCATTGCATCGATGGTGTGCGGAATCCTTTCGATTACCTGCACCGGCTTTCTCGGCATCATTCTTGGCCCGACCGCACTTGGCCTTGGCCTCGCTGGTCGGAAGGCCATTGCCGGCTCGAATGGGTGGAAGAAGGGCGACGGCATGGCCACCGCCGGCATCGTTACCGGCGTCGTCGGCATCATTTTCTCCATCGTGTACCTGATCTTCTTGATCAAGAATCCGAATTTCATCACCGACTTCGTGGACAACCTCACCACCACGACCACCACCGGCGAAAAACTTCAGGGCGCCTGAGCCGTAGACTCGGCGTGTTTCGCTGAGCATCGGAAAGGCTCCCCCTCATGGCTGTTGCTGCCAATACCCCTATCGAACTGATCAACGGTGTCTACGGCCGTCTTGCCGAGAACGTTGCCATCGGTCGAGAGCGCCTTGGGCGCCCACTCACCTTCGCCGAGAAGGTGCTCATCAACCACCTGCTCGACCCGCGCAACCAGGAACTTGAGCGCGGCCGCAGCTACGCCGATCTCAATCCCGATCGCGTCGCCATGCAGGACGCCACCGCTCAGATGGCGTTGCTTCAGTTCATGACTGCAGGTCTGCCTGAAGCAGCAGTGCCGTCAACCGTTCACTGCGACCATCTCATCCAGGCCAAGAGCAACGCGCGAATCGACCTCGCAACAGCCAACGATGTCAACGCCGAGGTGTACGACTTCCTCGAGTCCGTGTCAGCCAAGTACGGCATCGGTTTCTGGAAGCCGGGATCAGGCATCATCCATCAGGTCGTGCTCGAGCAATACGCATTCCCGGGCGGAATGATGATCGGCACCGATAGCCACACACCAAACGCAGGTGGGCTCGGCATGATCGCCATTGGTGTCGGTGGCGCCGACGCCGTCGACGTCATGACCGGCTACCCCTTCAACGTTCGTTGGCCAAAGCTCATCGGCGTGAAGCTCACCGGCACGCTTGCCGGATGGTCTGCCCCGAAAGACATCATCCTCGAGGTTGCGCGCATCCTCACCGTGAAGGGTGGCACTGGCGCCATCGTCGAATACTTCGGTCCTGGTGCCGAATCCATTTCGTGCACCGGTAAGGCCACCATCTGCAACATGGGTGCAGAAATCGGCGCAACCACTTCGCTGTTCGCCTACGACCCGGCGATGTCGCGTTACCTCAACTCAACCGGCCGAGCCGATGTTGCCGCTGCCGCCGACGCGGTTGCGAGCGATCTTCGTGCCGACGATGAGGTCTTCGCCGATCCCTCTTCGTACTTCGACGAGGTCATCGAGATCGACCTTTCCTCACTCGAGCCCCTCATCAACGGCCCGCACACTCCTGACCGTGCGCGCAAGGTCAGCGAACTCGGTGCTGAAGCGAAGGCTGAAGGTTGGCCGATGGAGATTTCTTCGGCACTCATTGGTTCGTGCACGAACTCTTCGTACGAAGACATCAGTCGCGCTGCTGCCATTGCTCGGTTCGCTCACCAGAACGGACTCAGCATCAAAACTCCGCTCCTCGTTACCCCTGGTTCGGAACAGGTGCGCGCCACCATCGAACGCGACGGCTTTCTTGCCGACCTTGAACAAATTGGTGCCACCGTTCTCGCCAATGCATGCGGTCCATGCATCGGTCAGTGGTCGCGTAGCGATGTTGAAGAAGGAACCGAAAACATCATCATCACCTCGTACAACCGCAACTTCCCGAAGCGCAACGATGGTCTTGCTTCCACGCTCGCCTTCGTAACCTCACCGGAAACAGTTGTGGCTATGGCCCTTTCTGGTCGTGTCGACTTCGACCCGACCACCGACTCGCTTACCAATGCAGCCGGCGAACAGGTCGTTATTCCGGTTCCTGTCGGTGTCGAACTTCCGCCAAAGGGCTTTACCGCTGGCGAAAACACCTTCATTGCTCCCCCCGCAGATTCCTCGAGGGTTGTCGTCAAGGTGTCGCCCACCTCAGACCGCTTGCAACTTCTTGAACCGTTCGACGCGTGGGACGGCAACGATTTCCTCAACCTTCCAATCCTCATGAAGGCCAAGGGCAAGTGCACCACCGATCACATTTCTGCCGCAGGCCCATGGCTGAAATACCGCGGTCACCTCGAGAACATCTCGGGCAACATGTTCATCGGTGCAGTCAATGCATTCACCGATGAAGTTGGCCAGGGCAAGGATCAACTCGACGGCACCACAAAGTCGTTCCCTGATATTGGCAAGAGCTACCACGCTGCTGGCCAAGGCTGGATCGCCATCGGCGACGAGAACTACGGCGAAGGTTCATCGCGTGAACACGCAGCAATGGAGCCGCGATTCCGTGGCGCCAAGGTTGTGCTCACTCGCTCATTCGCTCGCATCCACGAAACGAACTTGAAGAAGCAGGGCGTTCTTCCGCTCGTCTTTGCCGATCCGAAGGTCTACGACCTCATCGAACAAGACGACCGCATCAACGTGCTCGGCCTCGCCGATCTCACACCCGATGTTCCCGTCAAGTGTCAGATCGTGAAGCCCGATGGCACCATCATCGACTTCGAAGGCATTCAGACAATGAACGACGAGCAGATCGGTTGGTTCAAGGCCGGCGGCGCGCTCAACATCATTCGTCAACGCCAAGGCGTCTGAACGCTCAGCATTTCAGCACTTCAAAATTGCAGAGAGTTACCGACGGGGCAGTCCGAGAATCTCGGCTGCCTCGTCGCATGTTGCGACGGCAACACCCATGCGTTCGCATACTTCAGCTGCGTTGCGCGTGAGTTCTGCGTTCGTTGGTTGACGGTCGCCGCCGTAGAACTCGAGGCCAACATGAAGGTGGCCGCCGCGTTCGATTGCGTACTCGGCCAGTCCGCTTTCAACAGGATCGCCACCGACAACAGAGAGCGCCCACGGGACCGGGCAATCGCCAAGCATTTCCAGGTACGCATCGAGCGCAAGCTTTGTTGGCGGCAGGCCAAACGGTGCACCCAAGTATCCGCGTTCGGTCGACAAATAAAACTTGATCATTGAACCCGCAGGAAGTTTTCCGGCTTTCCAATACAGCAACGTCGTGCGCAAAAACGCAGGTTCGTAAATCGCAAGACTTGGGCCAACCCGATCGGCAGCGGCCTGTTCCATCTGCACGCGAATGGAGTCGTAAGTATTCGAGTACACGATGCCCGCGGCTGGAAGACCATCGGCATCAATGCCACCAAGGTTCGTTGAACCTGGATCACACAAACTCACTTTCATGAGTCCGGTCTCTGCGAGCAAATGCAAATGTTCGAAGTCCAAACCGTTCGGGCCGTAATTCGCGGTTGGATACAACAGCGCGTCGGGGCGTTCAGCAAACACCGGCATCCAACCGGCGAGGTAATCGTCGGCAACCTCCTGCGGATCACCGAAGACCGAACCGTGGTTATGAATGATCGATGCACCGGCGGCCAATGCCTCAAGGGTGTCGGCCGCGAGCTCTTCATGCGATCGAGGAACGTTCGGATTGTGTTCTTTCGTGCGATTGCCATTGATGGCAGCTTCGATGATGACTGGTCCCCGGTTCATGGTCGCGAACAGTAGGTCGAAAACGACCGAAGCCGACCCTTTGGGTCGGCTTCGGAGCGAGGTGGAAACCGGGGGGACAGTCTCGACACCTTCTACGAACTCTGCAGAGGGGGATCCGCTTGATGAGTTCGAGGCTTGCTTTCACAAGTATGGCCCTATGTTACCCATCGGTCCAACTGTTTATGGTGATCTATGCCATCATTATTTGTGATGGACCTCCGCCAGCTCGCTACCCTCCTCGCTGTTGTCGATAACGGCGGGTTCACGGCGGCCTCACGATCGCTCCATACGGTGCAATCCAACGTTTCGGCCCATATCTCGCGGCTCGAGAAGGAACTCGGGGCAACGCTCATCGACCGAGCCACAGGGCTCCCCACGGCCGAGGGCCAGGTCGTTGTGGAACGAGCCCGCCGCATTCAGACCGAACTCTCGGCCCTCACTGCCGATGTCCACTCGGTGAGATCCGAAATCAGCGGCACGGCCCGCATTGGAATCATCGGCACGACGGCTCGGTGGTTGGCTCCGGCCTTGATCGACGTCATGTCGCTCCACCATCCACTCGTGCGGATCGAGGTTCACGACGCCACCACGGCATCACTTCTGCTCAAACTCAATTCCGGCGCCGTGGACTTCGCTGTCCTTACAACCCCCACGAACGACCCAGAGGTTGTGGCCACGGCATTGTTCACCGAAGATCGCATCCTGGCAACGCCCGCAGGGCATTCCCTGTTCGGGAAGACTCACATCACACTCGCCGACCTCGACGGCATCGAGCTCATTGTCGAACCGCCCGGCCGCCCATTCCGAGAACAACTCGACGCTTTGTTCGCAGAACGTGATTACACGCTGAAAGTCAAGGCCGAGGTCGATGGCACCCGTCTCATGGCCTCGCTCGCCTTCGAAGGGTTTGGCGCCGCGATTCTTCCGGCTAGTGCTGTGTCGGCCCGTTCTGACCTCGGATGGCATACCGCCCCGGTCGAAGGGCTACCCGGCCGGGCCGTCGGGCTCGCGACCCGCCGGCAGGCGTTACTCTCAGCACCAGCACGAGCACTTGCCGATGTCCTCCGAGATGTCGTGAGTTCCCGGGGTGAACGCCAGCCCGGCATTCATCCAGCCTCGCCTCAGCGCCTTTCCCCCGATTGATGACTCCTTCCGCCGCTTCCAACCCCAAAGGCGGAAGGTTCGCGTCCAACACCGGTCGCGCGGTGCAGTTGCGGGCCAAGGTTCCCGGCGTCGTTCACGCCGACATCGACGTTCTCGACACGATGAGCGGTCCACGCCGCATTGTGCGTGTACGCATCGGCGGCGACGCGAACGAGGACGGAAAAGGTGGCGCACTCTCCCCACGCGACGGCGAAAGCATCGCGAACGCAGCGCATGTCGCACTTGCCGAACGGCTCCCCGTTGTCGTTGAACTTTCCTCGACTGGCGCCGACATCAGCGAAGGACTCGCAGCGCTACACGGTTGGGGCCAAGCCGCCAAAGCCCTCAGTTCATGTTCGGGAATTGTTCCCACGGTGATAGCTGTTTCTGGTCCTGCAGTGTCGGGGCCTGCGCTTCTTCTTGGTTTGGCTGATCACGTCGTCATGACCGAAGACGCCTATGCATTCGTAAGTGGCCCACATATGGTTCGCCAATTCACCGGCGTCCCTATCGACAAGATGGATCTCGGCGGTGCCAGCGCCCACAGTCGAAACACTGGCGTTGCATCCGCGGTCGTGGCTGATGCCGATGCCGCGATGGAGTGGGTAACGAACCTCTTCGATTACTTGCCCGGCCACAACGACGAACTCTCACCACGACTCTCGAGTGACGATCCGGTGGATCGACTGACGCCAGAAGCCGGCGAAATCATTCCCGCAACCCCAACTGGCTCGTACGACGTTCGCACCGTGATCCGAGCAATCGCCGATGACGGCGAACTGTTTGAACTGCGTGCGGCATGGGCTGCCAATCTCGTGACCGCCTTCGCGTCAATCGCCGGTCGACCAGTCGGGTTCGTCGCAAACCAACCCTGCGCGCTCGCTGGAACGCTTGACATTCCCGCATCGCAAAAGGGCGCTCGTTTCGTTGCGTTTTGCGATGCGTTCAACATCCCACTGATCACGCTCGTCGATACACCCGGCTTCTACCCGGGTAAAGATCTCGAATGGCGAGGAATGATTCGCCATGGCGCGCAAATGGCCTTCGCCTATGCCCGAGCCACCGTTCCTCGCATCAACGTCACCTTGCGCAAGAGCTACGGCGGTGCCTACATCGTGATGGACTCCAAGCAAATGGGCAACGACCTTGCGCTGGCCTGGCCGTCAGCCGAAATTGCAGTGATGGGCGCCAAGGGTGCAGTCGAGATCCTCAATCGCGGCATTGCCGATGACGATCGCCAGGCCCTCGAAGATGCCTACGAGGAACGACTCCTCAACCCCTACATCGCAGCCGATCGCGGATTTATCGACGCGGTGATTGACCCGGCCGAGACCCGAGCTGAGGTGGCCGCTGCCCTCGTTGCACTCGAGGACAAACGTGAGCGGATCCAACCCCGCTCACACGACAACACCCCCCTCTAGCCACGCGGGTCAGATTCCCCGTCGGTCGTCGGGTGTTGTTTACGAATCGTTCATACCCGACCGAACGAGCGCCTCGCCGGGGCCACTAGGCTGCACCTGCAGGGGATCCCAACGACAACGATGTACAGGAGTTCGACGAGTGGCCGAGAGTGTGACCATCACCGATAACCGCACCGGAGAATCGGTCGAAGTTCCGATCGTCAACGGTGGCGTCGATTCCGCGGCGTGGTCGAAACTCATGCCGGGCACCTGGTTCTACGACCCCTCCTTCTCCACCACTGCTGCAGCCGAGAGTTCCATCACCGAACTCGACGGTGGCGCAGGCATTCTTCGCTATCGCGGTTACCCCATCGAGCAGTTGGCCGAACAGTCAACCTTCCTCGAAGTTGCCTATTTGCTCCTCAACGGTGAACTCCCCACCGAAACGCAAATGTCCGACTGGTCCCACGAGATCACGTATCACACGTTCATTCACGAAAACGTGCGCAAGCGCTTCATGGAGGGCTTCCACCACGACGCTCACCCCATGGGCATCCTTGTTTCTACCCTCGCTGCGCTTTCCACCTTCTACCCTGACGCGAAGGACATCTTCGACCTCGAAAGTCGTCAGAAGCAGATCATTCGCCTGATCGCCAAGATGCCTACCATCGCTGCTGGCGCACACCGCCACAGTGTCGGTATGCCGTTCGTCTACCCAGACAACAGCCTCGACTTCACCTCGAACTTCCTTTCGATGATGTGGCGAGTCGCCGAGCCGAACTACGAACCCAACCCGGTTCTGGCCAAGGCCCTCGACGTCCTTTTCATCCTGCATGCCGACCACGAGCAGAACTGCTCCACCACGGCCATGCGCGTTGTTGGCTCCTCGCACGCCGATCCGTATTCATCGGCTGCCGCTGCCGCTGCGGCTCTTTACGGCCCTCGCCATGGTGGCGCCAACGAAGCCGTGCTTCGCATGCTCAACACCATCGAAACCATCGACAATGTCGACGCCTACGTAAAGGACGTCCGCGACGGCAAGATGGTCCTGCAGGGCTTTGGTCATCGCGTGTACAAGAACTACGACCCGCGGGCCAAGATCATCAAGAAGATCGCCTACGAGGTCTTCGAGGTCACCGGCAAGAACGAACTTCTCGACATTGCTCTCAAGCTTGAAGAAACCGCCCTCGCCGACGACTACTTCGTGAGCCGCAAGCTCTACCCGAACGTCGACTTCTACTCGGGCCTCATTTACCAGGCCATGGGATTCCCCATCGAGATGTACACCGTGCTCTTCGCCATTCCGCGTATGGCCGGTTGGCTTGCGCACTGGAGCGAAATGCTCGATCAGAACTCGCGTATCGCTCGCCCCCGTCAGCTCTACACGGGTTCCGGCGCTCGCGACTACGTGCCGATCACCCAGCGCTAACTCTCCAGCGCTGATCAACAATTTCTGATCAAACGTCGATCAGAATCTTGCCAACATTTGCGTTGGTTTCCATATACGCGTGAGCATCGGCAATTGCCGCCAACGAATAGCGCGAATCAATCACTGGCTCCACAACGCCGGCATCGAACAGCGGCAGGATCTCGGCTGCGAACCGCTGCGTGATGGCGATCTTTTCAGCGAGGGGCCGCGCTCGTAGCACCGTGCCGATGAGGCTGGCGCGCTTGGGCAACATCATGCCGATATTCACCTCGGTACGCCCGGCGCCCATCGTGCCGACCTGCACGATGCGACCACCCACGCGCACCGCAGCGATGTTCTTGTTGACGTAATCGCCGCCGATGACATCGATCACAACATCGACTCCCGCACCATTTGTGAATGACGCGCATTCGGCAACGAAGTCCTGCGTCGCGTAATCGACTGCGAGATCAGCACCGAGGTCGTGACATGCGGCAAGCTTTCCGGCCGAGGCGGTAACGATCACGCGTGCGCCAATCGCCTTACAAATCTGAATCGCTGCAGTACCCACACCCGAAGCGCCCGCATGAACGAGTGCGGTTCGGCCAGCGGTGAGTCCACCCTGCACAACGAGTGCATCGAATGCCGTGATCCAAACCTCGGGGATTGCCGCCGCATCTTCGACCGAAACCGTGGCCGGAATTCGCATGAGTTGGTGCTCGTGGATCACAAGTCGTTCGGCGTAGGAGCCTCCACTGACGATTCCCATCACCTCTTCGCCAAGGGCCCACGACGTGACTCGCTCACCGAGTGCAGCAACTCGACCAGAGAACTCCATACCCGGAATCTCGGGTGCCGGCGGGGTGAACCCGGCCAAGGGCGGACTGGGATACAACCCGCGGCGCTGCAAGAGGTCAGCACGATTGAGTGCTGTCGTCACGATGTCGATGAGCACTTCCTCGGGGCCAGGAAAGGGATCAACCACGTCAATCAACTGCAGGACATCACATTCGCCATAGCCATTTAGAACGACAGCTTTCATCGCCGTAGCCTACGCTCGTGTCATGACGTCGGACACAACACACTTCCGCACCTGCCCGCTGTGCGAAGCAACCTGCGGTCTTGAGTTAACCGTTCGCGAAGGTACCGTCGTTCGTATTCGTGGCGATCGCGACAACGCGTTCTCCAAGGGTTTCATCTGCCCCAAGGGATCAGTGCTGCACAAGTTGCACGCTGATCCCGATCGTCTGCGCGCTCCAATTGTCCGACGCGGCAATGACCCCGAAACCGCAACATGGGAAGAGGTTTCGTGGGATGACGCGTTCGCCATCATCGCTGAAGGAATTCAGGGTGTCATCGACCGCCACGGCCGCCATGCAGTTGGTGCCTATTTCGGAAACCCGAGCGTGCACTCGCTCGGCACCGTCATTTTCAACCGAGTCCTCATCCAAGCAATGGCGAGTCCGCAGATCTATTCGGCCTCAACCGTCGATCAGATGCCGAAGCATGTTTCCAGCGGTCTTCTGTTCGGCAATCCGAACCTCATTGCGGTTCCCGATATCGATCGCACCGATCACCTGCTCATTCTTGGCGCTAACCCCTACGAATCGAATGGTTCGCTCGCAACCGCTCCCGATTGGCCCGGTCGCTTGCAGGCCATTCGCGAACGAGGTGGCAAGGTCGTCGTCGTTGACCCTCGGCACACCAAAACCGCGGCGAATGCCGACGAATGGCATTCCATTCGTCCCGGTGGCGACGCACTGCTGCTGTGCGCGATGTTGCATGTGTTGTTCGCCGAAGACCTGATCGATGCCGGCCGCGGCCTAGCAATGACCAGCGGACTGCGCGATATCGCCGACGCCGTCGAACCATTTGCCCCATCCGTTGTCGCCGATCGAATCGGCATCGACGCCGACACAATCGCGCGCATGGCTCGCGAACTTGCTGCCGCACCTACTGCAGCTGTCTACGGACGCATCGGCACACAAACCGTCGGTTTCGGAACACTCGCGGCGTGGGCTGTCGACGCTCTCAACCTGGTCACCGGAAATCTCGATTCACCCGGCGGGGCCATGTTCCCGCTCACTCCGCACGAAAGCGGCCGGGGCAAGGGTCGTGGTCGCGGTTTCCGCATCGGACGGCGCCACAGCCGCGTACGCGGGTATCCCGAAGTCCGCAGCGAGTACCCGGTGGCTGGCCTTGCCGAAGAAATCACGACTCCGGGCGATGGACAAATTCGAGCGATGGTCACCGTTGGCGGCAACCCTGTGCTCTCGACTCCGCATTCCGCTGCTCTCGACGCCGCACTGCGCGAGATCGAATTCATGGTGAGTGTCGATCCGTATCTCAACGAAACCACTCGGCATGCGAACGTCATCCTTCCGCCACCGACAGCCCTTGAGCGCAGCGAATACCAAATGGCCTTCATCGGATTAGCCGTGCGCAACTTTGCACAATGGGCACCGCCAATGTTCGAGAGCGACTGTTTACAAGAGCACGAGATCATCGGACGCCTCGCACTCATTTTCACTGGTCCCGACGCGGGCACAGACCCCACCGTCCTCGACACAATGCTGCTCGATGGCGCGCTTCAGGCTGCGATCGACGGAACCAACTCCCCGATCGCCGATCGGTCGATCGACGAGTTGCGAGCAATCGTCCAGTCAGACCCGTCGCGCACCGGCGTCGACCAAATTCTCGACGTGATGATTCGAACTGGCTCGCGAGGCGATTGGTTTGGCGCTGTTCCCGATGGCCTCTCTCTTGATGTTTTCGAGGCAAATCCTCATGGCATCGATTTGGGTGCACTTGAAGCACGCCTGCCCGAAGCACTGCGCACCGAATCGGGCACGATCGAACTCGCGTCGCAGATCATCATCGACGAACTCGCCCGCCTGGCCACCACTCTCGATGCGCCCCTCGACACCGATGGCCTTGTGCTCATTAGCCGACGACATTTGCAATCGAACAACTCGTGGATGCATAACGTCGAAGCGCTCGTAAAGGGCAAAGTCCGTTGCACACTTCTCGTACACCCGACCGACGCAACGCGACTTTCGCTTACCAACGGTTCTGATGCTGTCATTGCCTCGCGAGTCGGTTCGGTGACGGCGCCAGTTGAGGTCACCGAAGAGGTTCCTGTCGGCGTCGTAAGCCTTCCTCACGGCTGGGGCCATGACATGGCCGGCACACGGTCACAGGTCGCATCCAAACGACCAGGTGTGAACTCAAACCTTCTGACCGACCCCGAACTTCTTGATCCGTTGTCGGGCAATGCCGTACTGAATGGCATTCCCGTCACCGTTGTTCCCGCCTGACCCGCTAGGCCAGCGGAGCTTCTACCGCCGGTGGATGCACGGCGTTCGCTTCAGCCTCAGCCTCTGCTCGAAGTGCCCGAGTCAGGAACAAGAACACGACGCCCCACAGCAGGCTTCCACCGCCAATGATCGCGATCGTTACCGAAACTCCGACGAGTCCGCTCATTGCGCCAGCAAAGAGCAGCGAGAGGCTCATGGCCAGCGTCACCAATGATGCATCGACCGCGAAGATTCGGCCTCTGAGTTCATCGGGCGTGAGCACCTGCAATCCATAGGTCGTGAGCGCCCACTGTGCGCCGCCACCCATGTGGGCAATCGTGACGCCAAGAACAGCAAGGAAGAGATACGGAGCAAACGCGACGCCGAGATACATGACGCCGTAACCAATGGCGGCAAACCCACTGGCAAGAAGTACACCGTGGATTCCTCGCCTCACCAAGCGAATAATTAAGAGCGGTCCAAGTACAACGCCGATCCCTCGACCAGCGAGCAAAAGCCCGATCGCGCCGTCGCTGCCGCCGAACTTCACTGTTGCCAGCACCGCCAACATGCCGACGACACCGGCGCCAAAACCGAACCCGATATGAGAACCAATGAGCGCCATGATCGCGGGATGGCGACGAGCATGCGCAAGCACCTCACGCGTATCGCGCAATGGACGCATGCGCTCGGCACGAACTTTTGCGGGTCCATCTGCCTGCAGCGATTCACGGATCGTCACGATGATCAACGCAGCAACCACAAAACTTGCGGCATTGGCGAGAAACGCAGCATCACGCCCAAAGGCCACAGTGAACAAAGCGCCGAGCCCTGCACCAACCGCGAGCATGGCTCCCCAGGTTGCACCCATCATCGATGTTGCGGTGGCGAGATCTTCTTCGTCGACGATGTTCGGAATACCCGCTTGTGCCGCGGGACCGAAGAACGAACCCAGCGCCGTCACACCGCCCTGCGCAACGAACACAATCCATGGCATTCCGTGTCCCGCCAACAAGAAAAGAAGTGCAGCGGCAGCTTGCGCTGATGACGCAAGGATCAGAACCTTGCGACGATCGAACCGGTCGGCCACTGGCCCCGCAATCGGACCCATCACAAACGTCGGCAAGGTTTGCGCGACCCAGAAGGCAGACGCGAGAAAATCCGAACCAGTCGCGTCGAGCAATAGGCCGATCGCCGCCACAGCAGCGAACCAGTCGCCGCCGTAGCTGATCACCTGCGCGGTGAACAGTTTTCGAAATGTGGAATTACGTCGAAGCAGCGACCACATCAGTGGTCAGGCCGGATTCCAACCGTCGACCATGCCCGTGAGTCCGGTGGGCTCGTGTGGGCCGAACGACAACTGCTCGAGCACGCCAACACCGACGCGTTCACCCATACGCACTTTGCACAGTGTCTGAATGTGGATGCATGAAGGATCCTGCGGGTTGAATTCACCCAGCGGAATCGATTCGCTTCCAACTTCCAGTGGTCCGTGCAGTGAACCATGGGACCAATGTGGATGCATGTAGCCAATACCGCGCATGCGGAAGGTGTACATGGGCTCGAATTCGATGCGATCAACCGTGCCATCGGAATGGCTGACTTCAATGGCAGCCGATTCCATTTCGCGCCGACCCTTTTGCCACTGCAGCTCGTAGCGAATGTTGCTCACTTCTTCGGGCTCAACGATGTCGGCACCCCACGTAGGAGCGTCGGGCGAATCAAGAATTGGGACAACAAGCGCTGATTCCATCCACCGGGTTCCGTCAGCTCGTTCGAACATCGCGAGGTGCGTGCACATATCGTCGAAGTGCAACGGGGCCCAAAGCCAGAAGATCTGCATTTCGCCGGGGGAAAAGTTTGTTGGCGTTTGCACACCAACACCACGCACACCCCATGAACGATCACGCACGCCGAAGGTTGATTCAGCCTTCACGTCGATGGTCTGACCCTTGATGTTGATCGTGCCTTCCCAGGTTCCCCACTGTGTCAGGCGCGTGTAGTCCATGATCTTGACGTTGTTACGCACGATCGTTTGCTTAGGCTCTTCGATCACTGCGGTACGAGCACGGAACAACAAGTCGCAAGAGATGTCTTCGTCGTTTGGCGCAACAGTGAAGCGGATCTCCTTCAGTGGCTCAGGCACTGAAATAGAGATCGGACCGATTGTCGTTTCTCTTCCGAGTGGCATTGCCCCTGAAGCGAAGATCGAATGCTCAACACCATCGACGACAACGCTGAATGCGGCATCAATCACGCCACGGTTCGGGTAGTGCCCCATGGCGCCACCGATGAAGAACGCACCGTCACGATCGCAACCGTTAAAGAAGTAGCGGTCGTAATGGTTGGGATCAGCACTGACGGTCTGGACGATTGGGTCGCCCGTTTGATGGATCGGGAAATCATCGAACGGCGTAATCATGGTGCTGCCCCCTGAGGTTGGTTCTTCTGCGACAACGGCCGCCCACAGGCGGCCGGAGTGCTTGAGAGTGGACCCGACTGGACTCGAACCAGCGACCCCTTCCGTGTCGAGGAAGTGCTCTAGCCAACTGAGCTACGGGTCCTTACAAGGCCCCGAACCCTAGCAGCACCCTGACCCCAATCTTCCAAGCGAGAAGCCTACGATGACCATTCCATGTCCTCCCAGCGGCCTACAAAGCGATCCCGTGCCGCCATCGTTGCACTCGCAGGAGTGGCAACTGTGACTGCTGGGGCGGTGTTCATTACCTCTCGCACCGATTCGTTCTTCGGCGGCCCCGAGTCGGCCAACTCACTCGAACTCGTCACCACCACCACCGAAGCCGAAACGACGACACTCCCGCCCACCACGCTCGCACCCACAACCACTCTGCCGCCGACAACCACGACAACGAAGGCATGGCCCAAAGGTCCCGTGCTCACGATTCCCGCTGCCGGTGCGGTTCCGGTGATCTCGAGGATCGCAACCGCCGACCCGGTCGTCTTTCTCACAATTGATGACGGATCAGTTCGTGATCCGCGGGTACCGGAACTTCTCGCTCAGTTCAAAGTCCCCGCCACGCTGTTTGTGAATCAGGGCCCCTACCTTGCTGATCCCGACTACTTCGCTCGGGTTATCGCTTCTGGCGGCTCAATCAATTCACATACGAAGTCGCACCGATTGTTGACGAAACTTTCCCCTGCAGCACAGCGCGCTGAAATCTGCGGGATGCGCGACATCATCGGACAGCATGTCTTCGTTCCTGGCCACTTGTTTCGCGCCCCCTACGGCGTGAGTAACACCGCAACACAAACCGCGGCCGGCAGTTGTGGCATCAACGCCGTGCTGTTCTGGCACGCGACATTGAACGATGGACGCGTGCAATATCAGCAGGGCAACCAGTTGCAGCCCGGCGACATCATCCTCACCCACTTCCGAGATGACCTCTACGACAACCTCCGGGCCTTGCTCTGGCAGAGCGCCATCCAGGGTCTGACCATTGCTCCGATCGAGGACTATTTACCCCTTCCCGGAGACGGCTAGGGTAAATCTCGTCTGGCGGCGTGGCCGAGTGGCTTAGGCAGCGCCCTGCAAAGGCGCGTACCCCAGTTCGACTCTGGGCGCCGCCTCCAGCAGAACGAAGGCCCGGCCGATTGGCCGGGCCTTCGCTGTTCGCTCGTCTCTTCAGGGGGGCGGAGTCAGAGACGAGCGGGGGTTACGGGTAACTCAGTTGGTTGCCGGAGCCGCTGGCTTCTGACCAGCTGGTCCACGCTTGGGACCGTGGCCGCCACGGGGGCCACCTTCGGGGCGAGGGTTGTTGACTCGCTCGGTGACACGGTCAGTGACGTTGGCCAGCTTCTCGTCGGCTTCGGCCTGAGTGATGTCGCCTGAGGCAACTTTCTCATTGATCTGATTTGTCGCTGACGCAACCAGTGCATCAACAACAACCTGGACATTGACTCCCTTTGACTCCGCGATCTGCGCAAGCGTCTGTCCACCCTTGAGAGCGGTGTGGAGTTCATCGGCAGTCATACCGAGTGCCTGTGCGGCGACCTCGACACCAGCGCCGCCCTTGCCGCCACGGCCATGTTCACGGCGCTCGGGCATGTCGGCCTTAAGTGCTGCGATTACCGCATCGGCCTGGGCCTGCGTGATGGTGCCCGCATCGACGAGAGGCTTGAGGGTCTCGTTCAGGCGAACAGTCGGGTCCGGACGATTCGCCGGAGTGGTTGAAGTGGTGCTCGGGGTGCTCTGAGCGCCGGAGACGGCAGGTACGGCAATGAGGCCAGCAGCGGATCCGACGATGAGGCCGGCGCCGAGACTGATGGAAACGAGTTTCTTGTTCATTGTGAGGCTCCTTGGTTGGGGGGGTTCTTGGGGGTATTGGTGTGGGGTGTCCTTTGGGGACACGCACAGCATCAACTCCGTGGGTAAGGAGGGCCCGAATGAAAGGTGAGAATTTGGGAAGAATCCAAGATTTCAGGAATTCGGCGAGAAATCAGCCAAATCGATCGCGGCGAAGTCGGGTTGACGGCGTTCGGCCAATGCCACCATCGCTTCCATATTTGCAGGACGGCCCATCAGATATGCGAAGGCTGCGTTCTCGCGATCGCGTGCGGCATCGATCTGCGGTTTGATCGCCGCCATGATCGTCTTCTTTGATTCGACAAGCGACGAGATTGATTTCGAGGCAAGCACACGCGCGTGCTTCATGGTTTCTTCCATCAGCGCATCGGGCTCACATACTTTCCACGTGATGCCCATCTCAAGACATTCCTGCGCCGACAACCACTCAGAACTCATAAGCGCCCATGTTGCATTGTGGCGGCCAATCAGTGCGGGGAACGTGTAACTGCTCGCCGCTTCGGGCGCCACAGCAAGCGCAGTGAACGGGCAACGAACGCGCGCCTCAGTAGACATGAACACAAGGTCTGAAAGCGCAAGCATTGTTGCGCCAATGCCGAGTGCCATTCCGTTCACCGCGCAGATCAACGGCTTTGGGAAGTCGACAAGGTTGTCGACAAGCCCTGGGAACCCATGACGACCACTCTCGACGCCACCGGTATTGCGCATTGCCATTTCGACAACGTCGGTGCCGGCAGAAAATGAGCGTCCCGTTCCGGTGATGACAACGACAGCAACGGAGTTATCGGCAGCAGCGTCGATCAGAGCATCGGTCGTCGCGTCGTAGAGCGCCTCGTTGAATGCATTGAGCGCGTCGGGACGATTGAGCGTGATAACGCGAATGCGATCAATGTCGATGATTTCGAGCACGGTGTCCCCCTCGGCACCCAGAGGTTCCGGGTTGTTGTCCAACCCCTATCGTGCCACCCTTCGATGCCAGCACCGAACTCGCTAGGCAAACAGTTCCTTCACTGCGACTTTGGTGACCTTGCCCATGGGATTGCGGGGCAACTCGCCGATGCACAGATAGTTGAACGGAACTTTCGCAGGGGCAAGACGCTCTTTGCCCCATGCACGGAACTCCGCATCGCTTGGTCGATCGGCCGAATCGGCCGAATCGGCCACCCATGCGATCGCTACGCGCTCGCCCCACTCCTCGTCGGGCAATCCAACCACCGCGCAATCGGCAATGGCCGGATGGGTGCGGAACACTTCCTCGATGTCAAGCGCTGAAACTTTCTCGCCGCCGGACTTAATGATGTCGACCGATGCTCGACCGAGAAGGCGATAACCATCGGGCGTTTGCTGCGCAACGTCTCCGGTGCGGAACCATCCGTCGATAAATGAATCGGCCGTTGCCTCTGGTCGATTCAAGTAACGGTTGAAGACCTGCGTGCCGCGAACAAGGAGTTCTCCGACCTCGCCATCAGCGACATCGGTTCCGTCTTCGGCCGCGATACGAACCTCGACGCCCGGAAATGGCCAACCCACATGACCAGGAACTCGTCGATCGAGGGTGTTGCCCAGCGCCATACCAAGTTCCGTCATGCCGTAACGCTCAAGCAGCACATGACCACTGATTTCTCGCCACTGTTCGAGAGTCGAAACTGGCAACGCCGCTGACCCGGACACCATCAAACGAAGTAATCCCGCACGGGAAGACCAACGGGCTTTCGTTTCATCATCAGCGTCGAGCCAAGCGCGAACAAGGCGCGAGTAAATCGTGGGCACTGCCATGAAAATCGTGATGTCACCCGAGGCCAAGCGTTCCCATGTCGCGATTGCGTCGAAGTGGCCGGGCGTCTCGAGCACTGCGCCAACCGAAAGCGAGGTAAAGGTGACGTTCACGAGACCGTGTACGTGATGCAGTGGCAGTACACACACGATGCGGTCGGCAGAAGTCCAGGCCCAGGCTTCGACCATCGCTGAACATTGAGCGGCCAATGAGCGGTGCGTGTGCACGACACCTTTCGGCCATCCGGTGGTTCCGCTTGTGTAGACAATCATTGCGTCGTTGTCATCGGCGATTTCTGGAAGCTTCACAGCATTCCCGGCCGCAACCGCCTCGCGTACATCAATGATCTGCGCATTCGTAAATGCAGCGAGTTCATTCGCCAACTCGGCAGTTTCCGCAGTGCACAGAACATGTGTGACAGATGAGTCGGTTATGGGATGACGAAGTTCTGCAGGAGGATGCGAGGCCTCAAGCGGTAACAGCACCGCCCCTACGCGCCATGCCCCATAGGTTCCGGCCAACCACCAACGCCCCGCAGGACACACCGTTGCAACCACTGAACCAGGTCGCACTCCAGCGCGAACAAGTACCGACGCCATCGCGCTCGCAGCATCGTCGAGCGCGGCGTAACTCTGCTCGCCGTCTTGGTCAACGACCGCTAACGACCCTCCGAATGAACTAAGCGTTGAACCCAGCGCGGCCATCAGTTCGACGCCACTGGCGGGGTATCGGCATAGAACACCCAGATCTCCTCTGAGTTCTCTGCGAGTTGGAGATAGCGCTCCAGGTCGGGATCGGGGGTCTTATCAACCTTTTGGCCCCAATATCGCGCGAACAACGCGTCGTACTCCGCGCGCTCCTCGGCAGTGAACGGATCGAAATGCGCAATCAGCGTGAACCGCGGATCATTGCGATACCGCTCAAACTCTCCCCTTGTCGCGACGACAAGTTCACTCTTTGCATTCGCTGGGTCAATCGAGCGCTCCGAGCCAAAGATGAATGTGAGTTCAGGAGTACGACGAAGGTCAAGACCAAGCTCATCGCCGCGCGCAATGAGTTCATTAGCCACCGTCCCATCAGCCATATTCAGATATGTCACGACCATCACCGGCTTCGGCGCCCCTTGCAGCACATTGAGAGTCGGCTGCATCAATGGTTCGTACACACGCAGTTGCTCATCCCAGCCCTGAACCGTGCGGAAACTCACTCCGAAGAGAAGCAACGCTCCCAACAACCCTGCGAGCACAAGCGATGCGCCTGCGGTCAACCATCGACGCACCGGCGCGAACTCAAGCAATAACGAAAGGCCCACCCACGCACACGCGATCCAGACAACAAGGACCATTGCCCACGACCAACGAAACACGTACGGAAACGCGATGCCCTTGATGCCCGAAAGGGCGAGGCCAGTCACGACAATCGACAGCCATGCCACCAGAGCCAGTTGTAACCGATCGTGCCAGCCCTTCCTCCACGCCACAACGGTGGCGGCGAGCAATACGAACGCCATCCATGGCACAACTGGTCCGGTCCCAACATCGAAATTGAACCCCACTTGACGCCCCGGTGGGAAGGTCAGCAAACGAGTTAGTTGGTCAAGGGCGAAACGCATGCCAGCCGACGGTTCAGTGGCGGTGAACTGAAATCTCACAAGTCGGGCAAGGTTCCCAGTGCCGAAGAGCTGATCCAACAGGGGCGGAATCCAGCAGACGAACATCACCCCGGCAGCGATGAGCGAGGTCGTAACGAATCCTCGGCGCTCTTCATCCGCAGAGCGAGCAATCGCATAGAGCAAGCCCCCGCCGCCAACCAGCAACGCAAGCACGCTCAGTGGAGCGGTCCCGATATGTCCTTGAATCGCGAAACTCGCAGCGATGACCAACACCACCGCGGCGACTCGATCACCACGAAACGTTCCCCACGCTGCAATGAGTGCTGCAAACGACGGCAAGACGACGACAAAGGGGTTCCACGGGTTGAACAACTCACCCGATTGCGCCAGCAACACGAATGCAGCGAGCACGATCGAAGTTAGGAAGAACAACACGTTCGACGAACGACGCGCAACCCACGCAGCGCCAAACATCGCAGCCAGATTGACGACAAACGCGCCAAGGAGAATCCCAACTCCAGAACTTCCAAACAATCGCGCCCACGGAGCAAACGCGAACGAAAGCATCGGGCCCGGATGATTCCATTGAAACCGTGAATAGGGGCCGACCAACGGAGTGTTCGACGTGCCGACATCGAGTGCTCGAAGACGAATCACTGAAAGATCGCCAGCTGCTTTCCAATCCAGCGTGGCAGCTTTCCAACTGAACACGACAACAACGACAACAAGCAACGCAAAGACAAGACGCTCGCACCACAATGCAAAGATCGATACAGCCCCAGGAGGCGCATCGACATCGTGAGGAGATTCGGTCAGAACAGGCACGGGCTACAACCGTACCCAGCGAAACCGCTCAGGCTCAGAGATTGAGGCGGCCGTAGCCCGATGGGCGCTTCCACCAACCGTCAAGTGCGGTGACATCAACGCCACCAGAGCCAAAGGCATGCACCAGTTGGTCGTTACCCATGTAGATGGCCACATGTTCTGAACCGCTACCGCCCCAAAACACAAGGTCGCCAGGCTGAAGCTGCGATGCAGAGATACGGGTGGTCATGGCGTACTGCGCACCGCTGTAATGCGGGAGGCTGATGCCAGCTTGGCCAAATGCCCATTGCGTGAAGCCCGAGCAGTCGAATGCGTTGGGACCGCCAGCTGCCCACACGTAGGGGCTGCCGACTTTGGTCAGACCCGCACGGATCGCAGCGTTCGCAACCGATCCGTTTGCGGGAGGAACGTTGACCGACACCTGGTTTGAACTGCGAGAACTTGATCCGACACTGGCGCTGCGGCGGGCTGCGGCCGCAGCTGCAGCAGCCGCCCGGATTACTTCTTGTTCTCTGCGAACCAATTCGGCAACCTCGCCCTGCACCTTCGCGTTCAGCGCCGCTTGTTCATCACGCTGGGCCTTGGCCTGGTTGCGAGCAGCTTCGATCTCGTCAGCGCTGGCTTTGGCTTCTGCCTCGGCCTGAGCAAGACGAGTCGCATCTTCTTCTGCTTGCGTACGAGCAGCATTCAACGCGTCGACATAGTCCTGGCGATTGCCAGACAACGAGGCCATGTACGTCTTGGAGATGACACCCGAGGAAGCGTCAGCCGTAAGCAACGCATCGGCCTCTGGACCGTCGGAGCCGCCCTTGTAGGCCTGTACGGCATAGCCACGAAGTTCGCCGGCACGCTTTTCCATCTCGGCTTTGGTGATGGTGGCCATGCGGCGGGCTTCGGCCACTTCAGCCTCGGCCTGATGAAGTTTGAAGTTGGCGGCCTCGAACCGGGCATTGACTTCCATCATGGAAGCATCGAGTTCGCTCAGACGAGCCGCGATCTTGGCGGCCTCGGCTCGTTTGTCGGAAAGCTGATCGGCGCCCACGGGCTGCACGACAAGGCCTGCAACAACGGCAAGCCCAAGCATCACGGCCAGCGTGCGCAATCGGACAACGGAACGAAACGTTCGGCGGGGGGTCGTCATGAGATGACAAGTCAAACACGGTCCCGTTGCGAACCGCAACCTTTTCGTCATGAAACTGTCATATTTAGACGAGAGATCCCAAGTGCCCCTTGGGGTCGCCCCTATATGGCCATATGTCACGGACCGCCATTTCCGCCCGGATCTCGGCTAACCCGGCGATTCAACAAGGAAGGCCCCGGCCGGAGCCGGGGCCTTCCTTATGGAGCGGACGACGAGAACCGTCGTCGCTTCGCTCCTCCTCCCGAATCTCGGCCCCACTTCCAGTCCCAATTGAAAGAACCCGGCCCTTGGGGCCGGGTTCTTTCAATTGGAGCGGACGACGAGATTCGAACTCGCGACCCTCACCTTGGCAAGGTGATGCTCTACCAGCTGAGCCACGTCCGCAGAAGAAGACACCCTACCAATGGCGGGCGTTGAGGGAAAAACCGAGCGGCTAGGACGCCGCCGAAAGCCGTTCGAGGGCCGCAGCGACCAGCGATGCGCAGTGGGGGTCGAGGTCGAGGGCCAACGCCGCGCTCTGGCCTCGGGGACCCATCTTGGGAACCGTGCGCACAAGCACGTCGATCATCTTCTCGTCACCAAGTTGGGTGGTGACAGGAATGAACTGCGTCTGCAAGAACACCAGACACAGCGAGTCCTCGTGGACCTGCACTGCTGGCGACCGACCAGCGACATCGGCGAGTCCGCCCTTGCCAAGACCTTGTTTCGAAACCAACCCCTGCACGCGTTCGATGGTGTCATCGCCATCGGTGCCATATCCGACACCAGTAAGAATCTCCCCCACTAACGCCGCATGGCGTTTGCGAGCTTCGGTGCGCCATTTCAAATAGCCAGCGCGACCTTCGGGCTGTTCGGTGCGCGGGTAGGCCCACCGTCGAAGGTGATGTGCACGTGCAGCAAGTAGTTGCGCGTCGTCGGCTTCGGGATCAAGGGTCTTCACCCATTCACACATCAACTCTGAATGCGCGAGTTCCTTCGGGCGAGTGACCTCGATGCCATCGACCAGATAACTGACAGTGAAGGGATCATCCGAGTTGGCTGCATCAATCGCAGCCATTGCTTCGTCGAAACGTGTGCTCATGATCGGTAACGCTCAGCCCTTCGGACGAAGATCGATGGTCAGCGTAAGAACACCGTCATCGAGGGTGGCGGCAGCATCAGCGATGATGGCGAAGTCCTGAAAATCGTTCTGTGCTTGTTCAATGAAGCGAGCCCGCTCATCGCCACCAATTGGCGGAAGATTTCGGCCCTTCACCGCTGCAGCCCGATCTCGGAACCGCTGGAGCATTGCATCAAGATCAAGTTCGTTGGCCATGGCCCAACGCTAGATCAGAGAAGACCGAGATCGTCGCGAGTCACGAACGGATCGGGACGCAACGCTTCGGCCAACATCGGGCTCACCGGGCCTACAGGGCCAGTGACTTCGGGAACGCTCCCGGTTCCGGTGTCATCGCCCCCGGAACCCTTGCCATCAGTCCCAGCACCACCGGGGCGCGTTGCTCGCCAATAGAAATAGGTCAGGGCCGACATACCGACCGCCGCGATGAGCAGCAGGGTCACAACTGCTGCGATCTTTCGGCCGCTCGACCAGAACGGCGAACTTGACCCGCCCGAGTTGTCAGACGAAGACGGACCTGCCGCTGCCGCGATTGTCGTGGTCGATGATGAGGTCGTCGAGGTACTCGAGGTCGAACTCGTCGACGTTGAGCGTTGCGTGGTTGTGGTGTTGCGCTGCGTCGTCGTGGTCCGTGGAGCTTGGGTGGTTGTCGTTGGCGCGATTGTCGTGGTTGTCGGTGCGGCCGTTGTCGTCGTCGTTGGCTCGGCGGTGGTCGTCGTCGATGAAGGGTCGGGATCCACGGCGCCGGCCGTTCCGAGGCCGAAAGCGAACGTCCCCAGCATCAACGCGAGCGCCGCAATGCCAAGCGCCACGATCGAAGCTCGGCGGGGGGTAGACGGGCGCATCACGCCACTAACCCTAGACCGGCGATGTCTTCTGACTTGGTCGGTGATCCGCCACGCCGAGCGCTTAGCGCTGATGCTGCGGGCAGGAATAGGTAGTGCGACCGCCGATGGTGCGCCGCAAAAGCACCGCGCCATCGGTTGGGCATGTGCCGCCACGATGGCGCGAGTCCTGCAGATCACCCATATGTGATCCGCCCCGCCGACCGAGTACGCGCAACGTCGAACGCATCGATTTCCGCAATGACGCGATCTCGTCGACGTTTAGCGAACCAGCAGCGCGTGCTGGGTCCAGACTCGCTCGCCACAACGTTTCATCGGTAAGCAAGTTGCCGAGCCCGGCGATGCGCGCCTGATCCATGAGTCGTGCCTTCAGTGGTGCGTTCGAGTGGGCCAGGATCGACGTGAGTTGCGCGAGGGAAACATCGCCCGCATCGGGGCCGAGTCGCTGTTCATCAGGATCAAGCTCCACTCCGCCGAGCCGACGTGGATCGCGCAATCGCAGTGCGCCGCCACCTTCGAAGTGCACCACGAATCGTTCCCATGCTGGATCTTTGCGATGACTCGAATACTCAAGACCTTCGATCGCATCAACACCATCGAGTTCCAGCACGCCGGTCATGCCAAAGCGCAGACCAAGCGTTGGTCCCTCGTCGCTTGTGTCGAGTAGCAACAACTTTCCCCGGCGGCGATCAGTAACAAATGACCGACCAACTAACGCTGCAACAACCGATGCTTCATCGGTGCCGCCTTTGAGGAACCATGCATCGGACGCGTCGACAGCAACGATGCGACGGCCTAACGATGCAGTGGCAGCTCGCCGGTAGATCTCGATTTCGAGCATCTCCGGCATGACGACTACTTGATCTGGTCGATGGCTTGCGCGAAATCGGCGATGAGGTCGTCCGCATGCTCCAGACCAACCGAT
>JBIIVE010000105.1:0-5986 GCA_044339605.1 Acidimicrobiales bacterium | reverse complement strand
CGATCAGGCGGATGTCGTCGGTCGTGAGGTTGAGGACGGCGAGGCCATCGATCGCGGTTCGCGCTGCTTCGACGAGGGCGTCCCACCAGATCGTTGCGGAGTCGAAGGTTGTTGCCGAGGCTGCGTGTCGGCCGTGTGCTTCGGCGACGGTCGTGCGAGCCTCGATATCGACGATCGTGACGGCGGTCGACGCGTGGGACCAGTCGATTGTGAGCACGAGTGTCATGGCGAAAGCCTGCCATGGAGCGCGCGAAAACCTCCGATACAGCGAGGTATTCATTCACAAAGTTGAACGGTGGCCCAAAGGCGATCAAAGGTTGCTGGTCCGAGAGCGGCGTCGAGGAGATCGAAGGCATCTGAGCGTGAGGGGAGTGAATCCATCGCCCACCGCGAGAACATGCCGGTGTCCATCCATGCAGCGGTTTTCTTTCCTGAGTCACCAAAGGGAAAACCTCCGACCGCCGTTATCACTCGGCGAAATCGCTCCCAGTCGAGCGAGTGTCCGAGGGCCTGGGTTGCTTGTGCAATTGCAGTTGGTATCGCAGGTTCACAGATGCTGTTGCACGCAGGGTGCAATGCCACGATGTCTGACCAAGCGATTCCGGGGTTCTCGAGTGCAACTCTGGAAATGACTTCGAGCCATGCGGCGATCACGAAGTCGGTCATTGAGTCGGTTGGCGGTGCGGTGGCGAGGCCAAGAATGCGCCGGCAAGCATCGGGGACCCGACCATGTTGAGGCTCTGTGGTTGGCCCGAAAGTGCGCACTGACTCCAGTTGAGAGAGCGCCGTGAGCGCGGTTCCGCTGCGGTGGACGATGTGAACAACTGTTTGATCGGCCGAGCCAATTGACGTACCGCCGGACCCAGACAATGTCGCAGGCGCGTAAATACCAACGGCAGAGATGTGGGTATCGACGGTGCGGCAGAAAAGTGATGGCACGGGATCGTCGGCATTTAATGGAACCTGCGCAACAAGGCATGTGTCGTCGAACGTGAGAAACATTGGTTGATCAAACGAGCGGCGCAATAAATGGTCGACCAATGATTCAAGATCGATGTGGGTGGTGGACATGGGAACAACTCTCCGCGTCGGTGGACAGCGGCGATCGGTTCCGGGTGATCGCAATCCCAGACATGAGCCTCGCAACGAGCGCACGCAGATGGAAGTGCTTGTTGGCCTGATTATCCGAAGGGGAGTGCGTCTTGATCGGAAGGGGGATGCAGGAGAGTGATCATGGCGGCCAGCACTGACGCAGTCACGCGAGTGTCGGCGAGGGCACGATGGGCATTTGGGTGGTCGATGCCTAACGCCGCTGCGCACGCTGCAAGCGAGTACCCCTCGTTTCCTTTGAGCACATGGCGAGCAAGTTGCAGCGTGCACACTGCGGGCTGATCTGGGGTCGTCGAACCTGCACGTTGAAATTCAGCAGCGAGGAAACCAGCATCGAACGAAAGGTTGTGTGCCGCGACCATCGAACCGGCAAGCCGCTCGTGAAGTTCCTCGGCGATGTCTTCGAATGAGGGAGCGCCCTCGAGGTCGGACGCAGTGATGCCGTGAATGTGAGTGGGGCCTGGGTCGCGACCTGGATTGACAAGCGTTGACCACTCGTCGAGAAATGATCCATCGGGGGCGCATCGGACAACAGCGATTTCGATGATTCGGTCTTTTGCTGGACTAAGCCCCGTTGTTTCGACATCGAGGACCGCGAACGGAAGCGACGGCGGTTGGGTCGACCACTCGCGCACGTTGACGCTTGGGAATGCGGAAATCGATGGGCTCACGGACTGCACGCTAGATGGTGAGTCCGACAGTTGGGATCGCCGCAGCACGGCGATGTCCAAATTCAGGATTCCAAAGGTCCGTCGAGCAGTTCGGTAACAACCGCTGCTATCTCGCTGCGCTCTGATCGGGTCAGCGTGACATGGCCAAAGATCGGGTGGCCTCGTAGCGCTTCGATGACGGGGATGATTCCGTCGTGGCGACCAACGTGCAAGTTGTCGCGCTGGGCAACGTCATGGGTGAGAACCACACGACTTCCCTCGCCGAGGCGGCTGAGTGCGGTGAGCAGGACTGGGCGCTCAAGGTTTTGCGCTTCGTCGATGATGACAAAGGTGTCGGTGAGGCTCCGTCCGCGGATGTGTGTGAGCGGAAGCACCTCAAGGAGTTCACGGTGGATGACTTCGTCGATGATTTCTGGTCCGGTAATTGCTTCAAGCCCGTCGAGTACGGCCGCAGCCCATGGACTCATCTTTTCGAATTCGGAACCAGGGAGATAGCCAAGGTCTTGGCCGCCGACGGCGTAGAGCGGGCGGAAGACCACGACGCGTTTATGGCTGCGCTGTTCAAGTACTGATTCGAGACCGGCGGCGAGAGCTAACACGCTCTTTCCCGTGCCTGCAGGACCTCCGAGGGAAACGATGCCAATCGAAGGATCAGCGAGAAGATCGATGGCAATGCGCTGTTCGGCAGAACGACCGCGGACATCGAAGAGTTGTCCGTCACGACGAACGAGATGCAGCGATTTGTCGGGATGGATTCGGGCCAATGCTGATTGAGATCCAGCGTGCATAACAACGCCTGTGTTGCAGGGAAGATTGCGCGCTCGTTCATCGTCGATGGAACCATGATCGAACAACTCGTCGATCGCTGATCCGTCACATTCAAGTTCGACAATGCCTGTCCAGCTGTCGTCGCGTGCGAGTTCATTGCGATATTCATCTGCGGCGAGGCCGACAATTGAAGCCTTCAGTCGAAGAGGAAGATCTTTCGTGACGACGGTGACGTCATTGCCTTCGACCGACAGATTTTGGGCCACCGCAAGAATTCGATGATCGTTGCTATCGCCTGAAAGCGACGGAGGAAGTGCACTGAGGTCTTGGTGATTGATTTCGACGCGCAGGGTTCCGCCTACCTCGTTCACAGAAAATGCGGTGGTGAGGTTCCCGTGTTTGACGCGCCAATGTTCAAGTTGACGTAACGCTTGACGAGCGGACCAACCGAGTTCGGGGTGATTGCGCTTTGATTCGAGTTCCAACACGACCACGACGGGAAGTACGACGTCGTGTTCTTCGAAGCGCGTCATCGATTTCGGGTCGGCGAGAAGTACGGACGTATCGAGAACATAAATACGCTTGCTCATGGGAGTCATCGACCTCCTCCGGCGACATGATCGGGGTTGAATCCCTGCGATCGATCGGACGAGTTGGACGACACGGCCTGGGTGGTGGTCACTGGTCTCCCGGGGTGCGGCTTCTGCGACTCCGTCATCCAACACCGCGCGTCGGGTTCAGGCGCGGATGCTTGGGTGGAGTTCGTCTTCCGTTCACAGGGCCGTCATGGAGGGAAGTCTTCTGACGATGAGTCAGACCAGGTCAGACCGTCTCAGAGATGATTCAGCAGTTTGAAGATTTCTCCGCGAGACACATTTGTCGCAGCACCGACGGCAGCAGCATGGTCTCGGATCCGTTCGCCAAACACCGTGGCAAAGGTTCCGTCGTCACCGGGCGGAATGGCGTGAGTTGTGACGAATTGGCTCTCATGGGCCAAGAGCGCTTCAACCTTCGTGTCGACAAAGCCACTGATGTCTTCGACATGATCGGGCTCGTCGGCTTCAAACAAGAGGGCGCAATCGGGGCGGTGAATCTCAAGACCGTGGTGTTTGAAGTAGTGAGGATCTCGAGCGGCGACGATGCCGTCCAGAGCGAGCCATCCGGCATTGCGATGATCGGGATGGAGCCGGTATCGCTTCCATGGATCATGAGCGAGAACGACATCGGGTTGTGTCGAGCGGATCCAGTAGGCAACTTGATCGCGAATGTGAAGTGTCGGCTGGAGCTCGCCGTCGACATGGCCGAGCATGACGACCTTGCCCGTAGATCCGAGCCGACGGGCGGCTTCCATTTGTTCGGCTCGGCGCAGTTCAACGAGTTCTTCAGAGTTCTGGTTGGGATCCCAGGTTCCTTTGGCGCCGTCGGTCAGAACGAGATGATTGATGACACAACCAGCAGCGGCCCATTTGGCAAGAGTGCCGCCACACTGAAATTCGGCGTCGTCGGGATGGGCAACGATGACGAGCGCGCGCGACGGAGTTGGAAGATCACGAGAAGTCATCGGGCCGTTTGGAAGGTCTCCGAGAGGGAGGGGCGGAAGTTGGCTGTTCACGGTTGGTCCGACCACTTCGGGGGCGTTAGGTCATCGGGTCGGTCAACGTCCCACGCCAATCGCTCGTTGTGAATCACGCGCACGTCGAGGCCGAGTCGCTGTGCCTCTGCATGGTGGCGGGCAAATGAAGCGGGTCCGTAGGAAAAGACGAAACCGCTGTCGGTTGGGATCACGATGACGTTGGTTCCGTCGCCATGTCGATCAGGAACAAGGGTGACGCCATCGACGTCGGCCAACCATTCGAGATGTTCGGCGTGGGGGAGGTCGGCGTGAGCGACGATGACTGTGTCGATGTCGAGATGGGCAAGATCAGCGACACCTTCGTTCACCGCGCCATTGAGTCCGCGTCCTGGCTTCCACAGAACATTGGCGCCGAGACGAGTTGCCCATTCGGCAACTGCGGTGTCGTCACAGACGATCCAAACGTCAAGTGGTGAAGCGGCGTGCACCACCGTCGTTGCCATTGATTCGGCGAGGGCTGCTCGTTCCGCGGGATCGAGGGCATCGGCGAGGCGCGCTTTTGCATCGGAGAACGCCTTGACGGGTATGAGCACAGCTCGTGTGGACTCCGATACGGACACCGCCGGAGTGTAGGTCGCGTGAGTTGCATCACTCCTAGCCGCTGATTTGTTACGAACCTGTCGCCATAATGAAGAGGGGTGCTTCCGTCGGGGGTAGCGTCGCCGCCGATGGAGAGTGTCGTTGTGAACCAAACCTCTGACGATCAATTGGCCGAAGAGTCGTGGGCCCTTTTGGGAACCATTGGAGCCGGAGGTCGAGCGGCGATCAGCCGGCGCGGGGTCATTACGCCCGAAAGCGGCGCGTGGTCACTCGATTGGTGGGTTGGGGCCGAGGATCGTTGGCATGTGGCCTCAAGCGGTGCACATGTTCGCCAGTCGCTTGTCGAAGCCACCCCAGTTGTTCTCAGTGGATTACGGCTTCCCGGTGGCGAGATCGAACAGCGCGCGTGGAGCGCGGTCGATGGAACGACTGGTCTGCCAGTTTTGGTCGTTGATTTCCATAATGCGACGAAGATCCCGGTTGCCGTCGCGATCGCTTTGTCGGGATCGTCGAGCGCCTCGACGGTGATCGATGTCGTCGATGGCGTCGTCGTCGTGAATGGTGACGGAGTCGCACTGTTTTCCCGTCAGCCATCGCGCTTCGGCATTGCTGTCGGCGGGCGTTCTGCCCAAGAAGTGACGGTTGCGGGAGACGCGGTTCCAGAATTCCCCCAAGGCGGAGTCTCATCGACGTCAGGTTCGGTGACTGTGGGATTTGTCTTTCCACTTCCGCACACAGCGACACTTCGAGTCGTTCTTCCAATGCGTCGCGTTGTCGGCCCGAGTGATCTCGCGCGAATCGATGTCTCGACACTTCCGCCTCATGATCGAGTCGTCGCAGGATGGAAAGCACAACTCGCACGCGCCCCGCGGTTTGATTTTCCGGAACGACAGATTGAAACCGAAGAAGCAATTGATGCGGCCCGATCGCACATGCTTGTCCACGCAGCCAACGATGATCCGTTGCGCTGGCCCGGGATACCCATTGATGGTTTCGAACGTTCCGAACTCACGATGGCGCTTGATGAGCAGGGTTTGTCGGCAGAGTCTGAGCGACTGCTTCTTGCCGCTACAGATCTTCAAGGTGCAGACGGTTCGCTTAATGGTTCACGTCTTGACGCGACGGCGAGTTGGGTCGTTGCCGTTGAACGTCACGTTGCCCTAACTGCGAACACTGCGTTTGACGAGGCACTCGTCGAGCGTGTGGCATCGGCAGTGCATTGGTTGTCGAAACGGCAGCGGAGAAGCCGCCTTCGTCCGGCTCG
>JBIIVE010000032.1:0-21766 GCA_044339605.1 Acidimicrobiales bacterium | reverse complement strand
AAGAACTTGCCGTTGTGTCGCCATGACCGTGGGTGCAACAGCAGCCACAAGTTGGTCGACCGCAACATCGGTGGTGATGTCGCAACTTCCGGGAGCATCAAGGGGATGACCACCGCGCTCTTGCCCGACGAAGGTTCGTAACCATCCCATATCGGGACGAGCCGCGATTTCCGCGGTTGACGCCCCATAGTCGATGGCGATCACAACGCCGCGTTCGAGCCGGTCGATCGCCGACATGAGCCATTGCACTGCGTTGTTCTGAAGCGGCATCCACTCCCCCGCCGCAGCCGATGCCAACACCGGAGCAAACGACGCAGGAACTTCGGTTGGAGCAACTACAAACTCAAGACCATCTTCGGCGTGGTGTACGTCGAGTCGTTCGAAGTTCCCGTCGCCGTCGTGACGAACAATGTCGAAGGCAAGGTTGTCTAACAGTTCGTTGGCCAGAACCACGCCAGTAATTCCGTACGGTGCAATTGAGCTTGAGGCGAACTGTGGGCCTGGGTTGTGGCCGCCCACGAATGAATCGACACCCGCAGCGTCGAGATCTCCCATCCAGTTTTCAAGATGCTCCGCGTGCAATGCGCGTTGCTCAGCGGAACGTTCCACCATCAGATAACGAAGAACCGAGCCACACTCGGGCGATGCGAACGCAATGGATCGCGCCAGCGTTCCTGGCCCCGCACCGAACTCAACGACCACAAACGTTTCGGGTGAACCAAGTGCGAACCATTCCTCGTCGAGTCGGCGAGCAAGTAGCGCACCAAACAACGGCCCAACCTCGGGACTGGTTAAAAAATCTCCGCGACGACCCGCACGGCCAATGGTCGCGTAGAAACCAAACGACTCGTCATAAAGCGCGATGTCCATGTACTGCGCAAAGGACATCGTTGTTCCGACCGGGAACCGGAAGCGGAACTCGTTGGACATGTGCGATCAGCGCAGCAGTGAGAACAGCGTGATGTGGTCAGTGAAGTGCGTAAGCGCTCCGGGGAAGACACCCCACACAAGCGTGACGGCAACGGTGATGATAAGGGCGAACGACAACGATGCCGGGACCTTGATCGGTGTGCGATCGCCGTCGGGAGCTTCGTCCATCCACATCACGCGGATGAGGCGGCCGTAGTAACCGAATGCGATAACCGAGTTAAGGCCGACAATGACTGCAAGCACGTAACCCGAGGCAGTTCCGGCAGAAGCCAACGAACTAAAGATCGAAAGTTTCGCGAACCAACCAGCTGCCGGCGGAATGCCCGCAAGCGAGAATAAGAAGATCGTCATGCACACCGTGAGCGTGGGTGCGTACGAGAACAGACCGCCAAAGCTCTTGATCTCACCTGAGCGTGTCTTGCGGGCAACGGCCAGGACCACAGCAAATGCACCGAGGTTCATGCCGGCGTAGATGAGCAGGTACACGACGATTGATCGGAGTGCTTCGCTGCCTGTGCCGAGAGTGGCCCCTGCAACCGCAAGTGGAGCGAGGATATAACCGGCCTGGGCGATACCGGAGTACGCCAGCATGCGCACGACATTGGTCTGGCGAAGGGCAATGAGATTGCCAACTGTCATGGAGAGTGCGGCAAGCGCCCACATGAGCGGTTCCCAAACATCGTGACGGCCATAGAAGCCGATGAAGAGAACGTTGAGGATGGCGACGAAGCCAGCAGCCTTTGAAGCAACCGCAAGGAACGACGTGACCGGGGTGGGTGCACCTTCGTAGGTATCGGGCGCCCACTGATGGAACGGCACCGCAGACACCTTGAAGGCAAAGCCGATGAGCACGAACGCGATTCCCAGCGTGATGATGGGCTGCGAGGAAACGTAGGAACCAAGTTCCGCCCCGATGTCAACAAGCAGCGTCGAACCGGTGATGCCGAAGATGAGCGACATGCCGTAAAGCAGAATCGCTGAAGCGAAAACACCCATGAGGTAGTACTTCAAGCCTGCTTCGTTGCTGTTCTGATCGCGCTTTCGCCATGCCGCCAACATGTAGGCCGGAATGGAAACAAGCTCGAGCGCAACGAAGATGCTGATGAGATCACGGGCAGACGCCATGACCATCATGCCGAGTACCGAGGAAAGCAAGAGCGTGTAGTACTCGCCTTCGTAGTAGTCGCCCTCTGCGATGTAGTTCGTCGAAAGCAAAATCACTACGTATCCGGCGACGACAAAGAGCGCCTGCAAAACGAGCGCGTAATTGTCGACAACAAAGCCACCGCCAAACATGACTCGATCAACACCGTCGTAGGCAAGGGTGGCGATCGGAATCAGTGCCAAAAGCAGACCGATTCCAGCAATCGACGATGATGCCCACCGTGAGCGCTCACCGGTGAACGCGTCGACGAGAATCAACACCACGATGGTCGCGGCCAGGATGATTTCGGGCGCGAGCGCGTGGTAGTCGAGGCTGGGAGCGGTCCAGGCGAAGGTCAGCAACTGGGCGAGCAACGGATCAGCCTCCGAGCCCGTTCACGATCGCGATCGTTTGAGAGACAGCGCCATCAGTGACCTTGAAGATGATGTTAGGAACAAAGCCGAGCACGACGATGAGAATGAGGATGGGCGTCCATGCCAACCATTCGCTAAACGTGACGTCATGCAGGTGCGGATCCTCTTCGAATTCCTTCGACGGGACGCCGAAGCCCACACGCTGATACATCCAGAGCAAGTAGGCGGCAGACAAGACCGTTCCTATTGCAGCGATCACCATGAGAACACGGAAGAACGCCACGTTGAGGCCAAGACCTGGTTCGTATGCCGCCAGAATCGCTGGGAACTCGCCCCAGAATCCAGCAAGGCCGGGAAGACCCAATGAGGCCATCACTGCGAAGCCAAGGATCCAGCCCATATGCGGCATCGACTTGAGCATGCCGCCCAGTCGAGAGATATCAAGGGTGTGGTAGCGGTCCTTGGTGGAACCAGCCACAAAGAAGAGCATGCCGGTGATGAGTCCGTGGGCAACCATGCCGAAGATCGCAGCCTGGAAACCGAAGGTTGTGAGTGTGGCGATGCCAAGCATCACAAAACCCATATGCGACACCGACGAGAACGCGATGAGTCGCTTCATGTCGGTCTGCGCCAAACAGCACAACGCTCCGTAGATGATGCCGATGACGGCAAGCAATCCGATGAACGGTGCCCACTTTTCAGCTGCGCCCGGGAGGATCGGGATTGCGATGCGGATGAAGCCGTAGGTGCCGAGTTTCAGAAGTACCGCAGCAAGGATGACTGAACCAACGGTCGGTGCCTGTGTGTGAGCATCGGGCAACCAGGTGTGAAACGGGAACATCGGAACCTTGATACCGAAGCCGATGAACATGCCGCCGAAGATCCAGAGGGCTGCACCAGTGGAAATACCTCTAGCGAGTTCCGGAAGAAGACGCACATCAAATGAATGCATCATCTGGCCGTCGATCGAGACCTTGTCGGAGAGGAAATACAACGCAAGGAAGGCAACGATCATGAGTGCCGAACCAAAAAGCGTGTAGAGGAAGAACTTGAGCGATGCGTACTGACGCTTTTCGCCGCCCCACACGCCGATCATGAAATACATCGGCAGAAGCACAACCTCGAAGAAGACGAAGAACAGGATGAGATCCTGGGCAACGAACGAACCGAGCATGCCGGTTTCGAGGATGAGGATGAGGATGAGGAACGCCTTGGGGTTCTTCGGTTCCGGAAAACGGTTCCAGGAATAGATGATGCAAAGCGGCACAATCAACAGCGTGAGGGCGATCATCGGCAGAGAAATGCCATCGATACCCACGATGTAGCGACTGTTGATGATCGGGATCCATGCCATATCAACCACGAACTGCAAGCGACCGCTCGCGTCGTAGTCAAAGTTGGTCATTAGCAAGATACCGATGAAGCCAACCACGAGGCTGGCCGCAAGCGCGACCACCTTGTGGAACTGCTCATTGGCTTTAGGCACGACCAACATGGCGAGTGCTCCCACAAGGGGGAGAAACACCATAAGGCTGATACCCCAACTGTTCAGGAAATCTTTCATCGAATTGTCCTGGGCTCCTAGACGACGAACACGAGTACACCGGCGAGGACTACCGCGCCGGCAAAGAGAATCGAGGCGTACTGCTGGACCTTGCCGGTCTGGATCTTCCGAAGCAGCTGACCTGCTCCTTCAGAACCCCGACCAGATCCGTTGACTGCTCCATCGATGATGATCTGGTCAGCAACGACATAAACGACACCCGCGATTTTGCGGGCGCCAGTGCCAATGCCGTTCACGACACCATCAATGATGTTTTGGTTACACCAGTTCGCAGCGCGGGCAAGCGGGCCCGTTGTGCTTCCGGCGATAACACCTGTGTAGAGATTGTCGAGGTAGTACTTGTTCTCGAGGAATGTGTACCCAGCGTGGGCGATCTTGCTGCGAGAAGTAAGGCCATGTGGGCCGCGGTTCTTCTCGAAGTATTGGTAGGCGACGAACAAACCACCGGCAGCAAGAATCGTTGACGCAATCGCCAACCACGGGGTGAAGGGAGCATGCTGAATCGCCGGGAAGGCAAACGTAGGTTCAACAAAATGTTCGAACCTTGTAGTGAAGCTCCCAGGCAGTTTGAAACCGAAGAACGACTTGGGAAAGTTTGTGAAGCCCAACACGACTGCGCATCCAGCAAGAATGATGAGCGGAACGGTGATGACCTTCGGTGACTCGTGAGGATGGGCATGACCGCGGTACTTGCCCCAGAAGGTCATCCAGTAGGCGCGGCCCATGTATGCGGCAGTAAGGAACGCCGTGATGAGACCGAAGATCAACATGATCGTGTAGGCGTTCTCCTGGCCGTTCGCAGAGCCAGCGAGAATTTCATCCTTCGACCAGAAGCCGGCCAGCGGGAAGATACCGGCGAGCGCGAGTGTCGCAACCAGGAAAGTGGCATGCGTGACTGGCATCTTCTTGCGGAGACCGCCCATTTCACGCATATCAAAGGTGTGGTGACACGCGTGGGCCACCGAACCGGCGCCAAGGAACAAACACGCCTTGAAGAACGCATGTGTGAAGAGATGGAATACGCCAGCAGTCCACGCACCAACACCCAACGCCATAACCATGTACCCGAGCTGCGAAATCGTTGAGTACGCCAACACCTTCTTGAGATCGGTCTGAACGAATGCGAGCAGACCGCCGATGATGGTGGTGAACCCACCTATGAAGGCGACGTAATGGAACGTGCTACTTCCGATTGCGAGACCGGAGAAGAACACCCCATAAAGGCGGGCGATCAGATACACACCCGCAACAACCATGGTTGCCGCGTGGATGAGTGCCGACACCGGAGTTGGTCCGGCCATGGCATCGGGCAACCACGTATGCAACGGAAACTGGCCCGACTTCGATGTGACGCCGCCAAAGAGACACAACGCACCGATGAGAAGCAGCGTGGTGTTCGCGTTTCCTGACAAGGCGTATTCGTTGAGGTGAAGAACGTTGAAGCTGCTGCCACCAGCCGCGAAGAACGTAATGATCACACCGAGAATGAGACCGATATCGCCTACACGGTTTGTGAGGAACGCCTTGAGCGCTGCATCGGTGTTCTTCTTTTCTTCCCACCAATGGCCGATTAGTCCAAACGAACAGACTCCGACTAGCTCCCAGCCCACCAGCATCTGCAGCGTGTTCGAACTGAGCACATAGAAGAGCATTGATGCGGTGAACAGAGAAAGGAACGCGTAGTAATGCGTAAAGCGCACATCGCCGCGCAAGTACTCGGTTGAGTAGATGTGCACGAGCAAAGAAATGATGCAGACGGTGATGAGCATCATTGCGGCGAGGCCGTCAACAAGCGTGCCCATCTCGAATTGCAAACCACCGATCTGGAACCAGGTAACCGTACGCACAACCGGCGGGACACTTTCATGCTCGCCGCCGTAGGCCCCCGCCTCCGAGGCGTGGCTCTCACCCGACGCACCAGCCGAGTCAGTCGCAACTGTTTCGCCAGAATCCTTGGTGGCGGCGTTGATCTCTTCGCCGATGGTCTTGCCCGTCTGAGGGGTGAGACCATTCGCTTGGACGATCTCGGCAGCAAGCGCAGCGCCGGTAGGGGGGTTATTGACGCGATTGATCCAGTTACCGGCGACGACGACCGAAAGGATGAGGCAGATTGACACTGAGGCGATACCAATGCCTGCAGTCACTCTGGTGCCCCAGCGCTTGCCAAAGAAAAGGATGATCAGGAACGACGCCGCCATGAGAGCGGGGATGATCCAGACCTTGTCGATGATGTTGAACACGACGATCAGCCCTTCAGCATGTCGACATCATCGATGTTGATGCTTTGTCGGTTCCGATAGATGAGTAAGACAAGTGCGAGGCCGACGCCAACCTCGGCGGCGGCAACGGCGATGACGAAGAGCGCGAACACCTGACCAGTGACGTTGGCCATGTCGTTGACGTGCCAGTAAGCACCAAAAGCGACAAGGTTGATATTCACCGCATTGAGAATGAGTTCGATCGACATGAGAACGAGCACGCCGTTCTTGCGAGCGAGCACTCCGTAGACGCCGATGCAGAAAAGAATGGCGGCGAGGAGGAGGAACTGGTTGAGAAACATCAGTCACGCCTCGCAATCACAATGGCGCCGATAAGCGCAGCGAGCAGAAGCACTGACAGCACCTCGAAGGGAAGGAGGTACGTGGAGAAAATGGAATCGCTCACCTCGGCGGTGCGCTGCACCGTGAGGTCACCGAACTCAGTGTCCTTGAAACCGTCGATGAGCGAGTAACTCATGAGACCGAGTAGCGCCAACCCGATACCTGCACCGATGAACTTCGCTGACTTCTTGTTGTCGAGATCGTCGTCGCTGCCGGTCTTTGCTCGGGTGAGCATGATGCCGAACAAGAACAACACGATGATTGCGCCGAGGTAGACAAGTACCTGCGTGATCGCAACAAATTCTGCGGCGAGAAGGATGTACTGGGCCGCGGCGCCAGAAAGCACGAGCACCAGCCACAACGCTGCATGCATGACGTTCTTTGTTGTCACAACACGAATCGCACCGAACACCATCATCACAGCGATGATGTAGAACGCGATGTTTTGAGCAACAAGAAGGGCGAGCATCAGCGCGGCACCTTCTTGACTTTGGCATCGGCGCCAGCCTCGTAGGGCTCATAATCAGGAACGGTCTGCATCCACTGATCGAGACGGGTCTTGTCGTGAAGGAGATCAGCAATACGGATCTCGGAGTACTCGTGCTCGGGGCTCCAAAAGAGCGCATCGAACGGACAGACCTCGACGCAAATGCCGCAGTACATGCACAACGAGAAATCGATATCGAAGCGATCGAGTTCGTTCTTTTGGCGCGGCTTGCCACCTTCGCGGCGAGGCGGTGCAAGGTACTTGTGTGCCTCAATGAAGATGCACCAATCGGGGCATTCGCGAGCACACAACATGCATGACGTGCAGTTCTCTTCGTGCAGCGCAATAACACCACGGGCACGCGGAGCAACTTCCTCGCGCTCGTGCGGATAGCGAGTGGTCTGCGGACCGTCCTTGAGGGTCTTGACCATCTCACCGAACGTGACGCCAAGACCTTTAATGAGTCCTGGGACCTTGGGCTTGGGGGGCATCAGAGCACCACCTTCAGCGCTGCCGTGACGACAATGTTCACGAGAGCCAACGGGATGAGGACCTTCCAGGCAAGGCTCTGGAGCTGATCTTCACGGAATCGGGGGTAGGTGAACCGCACCCAGAAGATGATGAAGGCAACCATCATCACCTTGGCGAACAACACGATCGGACCAAGTACGTAGTACCAGTCGCTCGATGTGGGAAGCCATGGCACGGCCCAACCGCCTAGGAACAACACTGCAGCAATGGCGGCAAATGCGAATGCCGTTGCGAATTCGGCCAAGAAGAAGATGAGGAAACGGAAGCCGGTGTATTCGACCTGGTAACCGGAAACGATTTCCGATTCCGCAACCGGCATATCGAACGGAGGCTGCGTGAGTTCGGCTTGCACTGCTGCGATGAAGATGAAGAAGCCGACAAACTGCGTGAGGATGTACGGGAATCCGATGCCGCCCCACCCGAAGATAGAAGCATCATTTTGGGCCAAGACGATGCCGTTCAGGCTCATGGTTCCGGCTTGAATGATCACGCCGATGACGGCAAGCACCATAGGCAGTTCGTAGGCGATGAGCTGACCGGCCGCACGAAGCGCTCCCATGAGCGAGTACTTGCTGGCCGAGGCCCAGCCGGCCATGAGTACGCCGATCACTGACAGCGATGAAATCGCAAGTACAAAGAACACGCCAACATCGAGATCGGCGACCACGAGATGCAACGATGCCGGAAGCGCAACGTAGAGAAGCAGCGTCGACATGAGCACCACAAGAGGTGCAACCTTGAACACCCAACGATCGGCGCCGTTGGGCGCGATGTCTTCCTTCTGAAGGAACTTCACACCGTCAGCAAGCAGCTGCAACGTTCCGCGTGGGCCGGCTTCTTGGGGACCAAGACGACTTTGCATCCAAGACATGATCTTGAACAAGAAGACCATGCCGAGAATGAGCGCTGTGGTCGGAACAACTGCGCTGACGACGACAACCTTGATAAGGGTCGAAAGCCAATACGGCGGATCAAAGGCGGCGAGAAGGAGGGTCATCGGTCGATGTCACCCAAGATGAAGTAGAGGCTGCCGAGGATTGAGATGAGATCGGGAACGTACGCGCCCCGAGCCACCCACGGCAGGATGGAAATGTTGTTGAACGACGCCGAACGAATCTTGACCCGAAACGGGACGAGATCGCCCTTCGACACGACGTAATAACCCATTTCGCCGAGAGGATTCTCGGTGGCGACGTAGGCCTCGCCCTCGGGCACCTTGATGATGCGCGGGACCTTGGCCATAACCGGACCACTCGGAATGGTGTCGAGCAGTTGCTTGACGATCTTTGCTGCTTCGCGAGTTTCCTGAAGTCGGACCCACGTGCGAGCGAAACAGTCGCCGTCGGGGTGAGTCCAGACCTTCCAGTCAGCCTGGTCATAGACAAGACCCGGAGGACAATTGTCGCGACGAAGATCCCAGTCGACGCCCGATGCACGAAGGTTGGCACCGGAAAGGCCGTAGGAAAGCGCGACCTCGGCGGGGATAACGCCAATGCCGCGAGTACGGCCCTGGAAGATTTCGTTGCCGACGAGGAGGTCTTCCATCTCGTCGCAGAAGGCAAGCAGTTTGTCCATCGCTGTGTGCGAGGACTCGATCCAACCCTTGGGGAGATCGTCCTTAAGGCCACCGATGCGATCGAAGTTCGGATGGAAACGACCACCGGTGGCCGACTCGATCTGATTGAGCACCCACTCGCGATCGCGGAACGCGTAGAAACCGGCGGTCATGCCGCCAAGTTGCAAACCAAAGTCGCCAAGGAACAGCGAGATGTTCGCGACTCGTGACATTTCGAAAAGAATGGTGCGGATCCACTGAGCACGAGGCGGTGCTTCAACATCCATGAGTTTTTCGGCGGCGAGGATGAACGGAACCTCGTTAGCGAAACTTCCGAGCCAGTCGATGCGGTTAATGAGTGCATTGATCTGCGGGTAGGTGCGAACCTCGGTGAGCTTTTCGTAGCCACGATGCATGTAGCCGCACATCGGTTCAGCAGAGATGACCTGTTCGCCATCGAGACGAGCGATAATGCGCAGTGTGCCGTGTGTGGCCGGATGCTGCGGGCCCATGTTGAGGGTCATGCCCTCGGTTTCGAAATCGAGGTTGACACGATTGTCGGCGGCCTCGGCGGCGAGGGAGGCAACTGATTGCGGATCGCTAACGGCGGTCATTCGCCCTCTCCTTCCTCGTCGGCAACACCAGGCATTGGTTCAACATCGACGATGCCGGGCCACGGGCGAACCCGGCGAGCCAGCAACGGGAAATCCTTACGAAGGGGGTGCCCGACAAAATCGGCAGGCAAATACAGGTTGATCATGTTCGGATGTCCGTCGAAAGCGAAGCCGAACATTTCGCGAGCTTCACGTTCGTGCCAGTTCGCACCGGCGTAAACGTTCGACCACGTACCTGCAGTGAGATCGTCGTCGGGAAGGTCGCACTTGAACGTGATCCCCATCCCGGCACTAATTGAGTAGACACGAGCAAGAAGTTGGAATCGGGTTTCGCCACCGGCATAGCCCTGCACCATTGGTTCTGGTTCCTTTGCAGGTGCACCGGAAACAATGCGGTCTTCTTGTGAATCCATGTCGCGACCGAATGGCGACGGAAGCCAGTCAATCGCCGAGAGAAAGTCGAAGAAGCGATAGCCCATGGCCTTCGCTGCTTCAGCGGCTGCGACCCAGTTGGCGCGATCAACGCGAATCCAGAGGTCGTCTCCGGGACGAATATGCGAACCGACGACACCCTCGCCAAGACGCTTAGTTACCTCGGCCAGAACGGCCTCTCGCGCCTCATCGATTTGGGGCGCTGCCACTTCGGGCGTTTCAGTGTCAGCTGACGACAATTGGCTCACCCTTCCAACGCTCGGCCATGTCCTCATGCGCGATGCGCTCCTGCAGAAGGATGATGCCTTCGAGGAGAGCTTCGGGACGTGGCGGGCAACCAGGTACGTAAACGTCGACCGGAATCAGCTGATCGACACCCTTGGTGACCGAGTAACTGTCCCAGTAGGGACCACCGCAGTTGGCGCAGGATCCCATTGAGATGACGTACTTGGGGTCGGGCATCTGCTCGTAAAGACGAACGACGGCCGGTGCGAGTTTGTCGGTAACGGTGCCGGCGATGACCACGAGGTCGGCCTGACGAGGACTAGCCGGAAACGGGATGACGCCGAGACGCATCACGTCGTAACGCGGCGACGCGAACGCAGCACCCATTTCGATAGCGCAACATGCAAGGCCCCACTGATAGGCCCAGATGGAGTACTTCCGAGAAATATTGAGGAGTTTGGCGAGCGGCTTTGGCAGCTTGCCACTTTCAACTAAGCCCATTGAAGCACCTTCTTGCGCCAGGCATACAGGAGGCCAAGGGCCAGGATGACAACGAAAATCAACATCTCAATAAGACCGAAGACACCATAGGTCTCGAGCCGTGTCGCCCACGGGAAGATGAAGACCGCTTCGACATCGAACATCACGAAGAGAAGGGCATAGATGTAATAGCGGATTTGGCTCTGCGACCAGCCGCTACCAACCGGATCAACACCGGATTCGTAGACCAGATACTTCTGCTCTTGGGGGCGCGTTGGTCGGAAGATCTTGCCGATGCCGAGAAGACCGGCTCCGAGACCGATACCAACGCCCGCGAAAATTGCAACGGTGAGGTACTGCCTGACGAAATCGGAGTACTCAATCATCGTTCCCGGACACTACAGAAGGGCCGAACACGGCATGAAATCCTCTTGGCATAGAGCGGTTCAATCTTTGGCGATCAACGACCAGCGGTGGTGGACCCAGAGGTGGATCCGGCCGCGCCGAGGTTGAGTGAGTCGATGGGAGATGCAGAGTGCACCGCCGCCGGAGTGGCGTCGCGGGCGGGATCAAGCAGGAGATCTGGGAAAAGGCCGTAGCCGATCGTGACGACAACACAGATTCCGATGGCGAGACCGGCGGCAAATGGCACGTGGAGCCGCTTTGATCGATCGATGACATCTTCGGTTCCGTCGTCGCCACCGGACATGAACATGGACACGATGATCCGGAGATACAGGAAAGCCGAGATGACAGCGGAAACCATCGCAATGATCGCCAATGGGACGGCGTGGGCGTCGGCCGCAGCGGTGATCGAGAGGAACTTGGCAAAGAAGCCGGCGGTGAACGGAACACCCGCCTGAGCCAGGAGCATGACGATAAAGGAACCGGCCAGCCATGGGTTCGAGCGAGCCAGACCGTTGTAGTCGGAAAGTTGGTGGTTTCCGTCGCCCTTACGTCCCACGATCGCGACCACACCAAATGAGCCCGCCACCATGAAGGTGTAGACCGCCACATAAAAGGCAGCAGCAGTGATGCCGTTGGCGCTGTTGGCTTGGATAGCCATGAGAATGAAACCCGCATGGCTAATTGAGGAGTAGGCCAGCATGCGCTTGACGTTGCTCTGAACGATTGCGAGCGCCGCTCCAACGACCATCGAAAGGACTGCCAACACGTACACGATGGGCTTCCACGTCGAGGCGTAGTTCGGGAAGGTCAACATGAACACGCGAACCAGGCCAGCAACTGCTGCAGCCTTGACGCCAGATGCCATCCATGCGGTTGCCGGAGTGGGGGCACCGTCATAGACGTCGGGGCTCCACGCGTGGAACGGAACTGCCGAAATCTTGAACGCCAGTCCAACGAGCACGAGCACGAGTCCAACCAGAAGTAGGCCGTTATGGATCGGGACAACCGCAGACATGAAGTCTCGGATATCGGCAAAGTTGGTCGAGCCGGTCGCGCCATAGAGCATCGCGATGCCATATAGAAGGAACGCTGATGAGAACGCTCCCAAGATGAAGTACTTGAGTCCGGACTCTTGCGACTGCACGCGGCGCAGGTTCATGCCGGCGAGTACATAGACAGCAATAGAGAGTGTCTCGAGGCCGATGAACAGAACGATGAGATCGTTCGACATCGCCATGATGACGCCACCAACAGCAGAAAGCAGAACCAGGACGTAAAACTCGGGGCCCGTCATGGACTCACGACGCAGGAAACTGTCGGCCAACAACGCCGCTAACACGACGCCAAGACACAACACGATCGTGATGAAAAGCGAGAAGCCGTCGATGCCAACTGCTCCCCCGGCGGTGCTGAACGGACCGGTTTGCGATTGGTCAAGGTTCCACCACAGCAGCGAATCCCAGCCCTGCACGCGTGCCCACATCGGCATCGCGCTGATTGCCGCAGCCACGGCGATTGCAACCGTGGTCAGTGTGAACAGACCCTTTGGCTCACGCTTCTTCAAGAACGAAGAGAACGTGAGTGTGAGCAGCGCGCCGACCAACAAGATGATCATCGGCAGTAGCGCCAGCCAGTCGATTGACGGGCCCGCAACTTGCACTATTCCAGAATCGAGTGCTTCGGCAGCGACATCGCCACCGCGAAGCATGCTGGGATCGACCTGAGCGAGAAGAGACGCGATCACTGGTTCGCCCCCTGTCCGTTCGTGGCGACACCAAGAGAGGTTTCACCGGTCTTCGAATTCGAGGACTCGGGAAGGTAAAGGAGATCGGCGCCCTTGCGGGTGATTGGTTCGCGGAAACCTTCGACCTTCATCTCGAGACGAGTCACAACTCGCTTCACCGACGGCTCAATGCGGTCGAGAACCGGCTTCGGGTAGATGCCAAGGAAGATGATGAGAACGACCAGCGGCACCATGACGAGCTTTTCGGAAATCTTGAGATCCGGAAAGTTCTTGTTCGCTTCGTCGGGTTCGCCTTGGAACACACGCTGGTAGGCCCAAAGCAAATAGAGCGCAGCAACGATCACACCCGTCGCAGCGATGACTGCCCACCAACGGTTGGCAACAAAGGTGCCGAGGAGTACAAGGAATTCGCCGACGAAACCGTTCAGGCCAGGTACGCCGATCGACGCAAGCATGACAAGTGTGAACACACCAGCAAAGACGGGGGCCACTTTTGCGATTCCGTTGAGTTCGGAGATCTCGTAGGTGTGGCGACGTGAGTAGAGGAAGCCAAGAAGGATGAACAACGCACCGGTAGTGATGCCGTGGTTGACCATCTGAAGCACAGAACCTTGAATGCCTTCAACATTCAGCGCGAACAGGCCCATAAGAGCGAAGCCCATGTGTGCGACCGATGAGTAGGCAACCAGACGTTTGAGGTTGCGCTGCATCGCCGCGACGATGCCGCCATAGACCACACCGATCGTGGCCAAGGTGAGCATCACCGGTGCGAACCACACCGTTGCCTCGGGGAACAGTTCGAGTCCGTAACGAAGGAAACCGTAAGTGCCGAGTTTGAGGAGGATGCCGGCAAGGTCGATAGAACCTGCAGTCGGAGCCTCGGTGTGTGCATCGGGCAGCCATGTGTGGAATGGGAACGATGGAACCTTCACTGCGAAGGCAATCGCCATGCCCAAGAACAACCAACGACCGGTACTGGTCGCCAAATTGTCTGTGGCAATGATCTTGGTGAAGTCGAATGACACGCCGCCGTTGTCGCCAGCTCCGGCGAGAACCGCAAGCGTGACGATCGAGACCAGCATGAACGCTGATCCGAGCATTGTGTAAAGGAAGAACTTCGTCGCAGCGTAGATCCGACGGCCGTGTCCCCACTTGCCGATGAGCATGTAAAGAGGCACGAGGGTGACCTCGAACATCAAGAAGAAAAGGAAGAGATCAAGCGCAAGGAATGCACCCATGCAACCCGCCATAAGGAGGGTGAGCCAGGCGTAGTAGCCCTTCGGACTGTGTGCCGGTTTCGCAGCGAAAAGCGCAATCGGAAACAGGATGCCAGTAAGCACAACAAGGAAGAGTGAGATGCCGTCGACGCCAAGGAAGAACTTGATGTCAAGCGACTGCACCCAGGTCTGCTGCACCACGAACTGGAATCCAGCATCATCGGTCTTGAACTGAACAAGCAACGCAATGCTCAAAATTCCGGTGAGCAGTGCGGTGAGGATCGCCATCTGTCGTGAAAGTTCCGGGCGGGAACTCGGCATGAGGGCGATAAGGATGGCGCCGACGACAGGAACGAAGATGAGTGCAGGAAGGATCGGGAACGATGCTGAGCTGCCCGCAGCGAACACGGTGGAAAGTAGTGACGCGCTCATCAGAGGCTCACCTGCGTCATGACGAATGCGACGATCAGAATGGCGCCAACACCGATCATGAGTGCATACCAGCGCACGTAGCCGTTCTCGATAGCTCGGAGTCGAGACGCACCGCCACGAGTGGCTCGTCCGACACCATTAACTGCACCATCGATAACCACCTTGTCGAACATGGCGATGAGTTCAAAGCCTTTACGGCCAATCCCACCCATGAACTTTGTGATGCTTTGGTCGATGTACCAGCCGTTGGCGAAGAACGGCAGTTCAATGCGACGCGGATCCACTTTGTTCTTCAGATACACCATGTAGGCAGCGAAGATACCGAGCAGAGCAATCGTCGTTGAGAGGGCCAGTTCAAAGGTGAGTTGAAATGCGCCAAGATCAAAGTTCGCTTGGTTCTCGCCAACGACTGGCTCAAGCCAGTTGTTGAGGAACTCAAGGTTGTGAGTGAACGGAAGGTTCAAGAACCCGGCAATCGCCGCGAAGAATGCCAGCACGACAAGAGGTACCAACATTGGCCACTTTGATTCGTGCGGATGCACTGCACCGTGGCCAGCGCCAGCATGTGCATCGTCGTGTGCGTCAGCGTGATCATCCGATTCGGCGACATCGGCAGCGGTATGAGCCTTGAGATTGGCGAGTTCACCCTCGGCTGATTCGCCCCAACGTGCATCGCCGTAGAAGACGCGGAATACGAGACGGCTCATGTAGAACGCGGTGAGCAATGCAGTGATGAGACCGATCACATAGAGGATCGGGCTCTTATGGAGTGCATACGCAAGGATGTCGTCCTTCGACCAGAAGCCTGAGAACGGCGGGACACCAGCGATAGCAAGCCAGCCAATGATGAACGTGACTGCGGTGACCGGCATGACTTTGCGCAAAGCGCCCATGCGACGCATGTCTTGCTCATCGTGCATGCCGTGGATGACTGAACCAGCACCAAGGAAGAGCAACGCCTTGAAGAATGCGTGCGTGATCATGTGGAAGATCGCTGCGGTGTATCCACCGACACCTATAGCCAAAAACATGTAGCCAAGCTGACTAACGGTTGAGTACGCGAGGACCTTCTTGATGTCCTGTTGAGCCATAGCAATCGTCGCGGCGAGAAATGCTGTTGCGATACCGACGATGGCGATCATCCAAGGAATCCAGGATGCCGAAGCGGCGATGATCGGGTTCACACGAACGAGCAAGTACACGCCTGCGGTCACCATCGTTGCAGCGTGAATAAGCGCCGACACTGGGGTGGGGCCAGCCATGGCGTCGGGCAACCAGATGAACAATGGAATCTGTGCCGACTTACCAATGGCGCCGACAAACAGCATCAGCGCAATGAACGTCGCCGTGGTTTCCGCGAGTCCCGGAGACAACGGAAGGAACTCTGTATAGGTAACGGTGCCAAAGGCGAAGAACGTCATGAAGATTGCGACCATGAAGCCCCAGTCGCCAACGCGATTGGTGATGAACGCTTTCTTGCCGGCGCTGGCGTTTTCATCCTTTTCAAACCAGAACGCAATGAGGAAGTACGAACAAGCGCCCACGCCTTCCCAGCCCAGGAATGTAAGCACCAAGTTGTCGCCGAGAACGAGGACGAGCATCGAGAACACGAACAGGTTCAGGTATGTGAAAAAGCGCGGGAAGCGACTGTCTCCATGCATGTACCCAATTGAGTAGAGATGGATAAGCGATGCGATGCCCGTTACAAAAAGCACCATCGCCATCGAAAGAGGATCGAGCAAGAAACCAATATCAACGCTGAAGTTGCCAGCTGGGATCCACTCGAACAACGAGAGTTCGTAGGTGTGCTCGGGCTCGCCCCAAAGTCCGGCGAACACAACACAGGCGGTCACGAACGAAAGGGCGACCGCACCCGTACCGATCCAACCAGCTCTCGGTTCACCAATGCGCTTACCGAAAAACACCAAGATCAAGAAACCTGCAAGCGGCAGTGCAGGGAGTAACCAGACGAGTCCGACCATGTCCCCTATCCCCTCAATGTCCGAAGGTCATCGGCGGTAGCGCCGGGACGACGACGTGCCATCGCCACGATGAGGGCCAGGCCAACGACAACTTCGGCGGCGGCGACAACCATGACGAAAAAGACGATGATCTGACCAGAGATGTCATCGAGCATCTTGCCGAAGGTCACGAACGAAAGGTTCACGGCGTTGAGCATGAGTTCGACGCACATAATCATGACCAGTGGGTTCCGGCGGATGAGAACGCCGACGCCACCGATCACAAAAAGGATCGCCGAGAGCATCAGGTACGCGAGAGAGAGGTTTGAGCCCATCAGTGCGCTCCTTCCTCGGGAATGGCGGTGAGTGGTTCGTCGCCCATATCGGTCATGGATTCCGGCTCAGGAATGGGCTGGAGATCTCGGGGGCGGCGGGAAAGAACAACCGCTCCGACAACGGCGATGGTGAGAAGAGCGGCAGTGATTTCGAGCGCAAAGACGTAGGTCGTGAACAGTTCGGTACCGATCTGCGTGATGTTCGAGACCGTGGGTGAGAGAGCGCCAGTGACCGAGCGTGAGCCGGTAACGATGGCGTCCTTACCGATAATGATGATGGCAAGCATCGCGCCGAGAAAGAGCAGCCCTACGAGTCCGGCGAGAAGCCGTTGGCCAACCAGGGGTTCGGTGTCGAGGTCCTCTTCACGATCGACGCCCAACAGCATCATGACAAAGAGGATCAGCACGACGATGGCGCCGGTGTAGACGATGACCTGCACAACGGCAAGCAACTCGGCGCCAAGGTTCAGGAAAAGCACAGCGATCCCGAACAATGTCGCAATAAGGCTGAGTGCAGCATGCACAGGGTTACGCGAGGAAACGACCCCGAGTCCTCCGGCAAGCACGATGAGTGCACTCACGATAAAGACCGCAGTTTCCATGATCAGAGATCACCGCCGCGTTCATCGTCGTGATGCTCGTCGTGTCCTGGCGAAACGTGCTCGGGAGTTCCCGGCGCATGATCCTCGTGACCGTGACCGTGTTCATCGATCATCTCAGGAGAAGTAGCTAACGAGTCCTTGATGTCCTGCGCGGCTTCAGGCGCACGAATGCCATAGCCAAGTTCGCCCGACCAACCAACAACGCCTTCGAATTCTGCAGAACCAGAGGGTGACGTTGCGCGCATCCAAGCAGAGGTCGGCAAATCTTCGCCGGCTCGCCAGTCTTCCCACGGCATCTTCTGCGGCATGCCGTCGTCGTCGACAACGAGTTCGGTCTTGGTGTAGATCGCGTCGGCGCGGTTGGTGAACGAGAACTCAAACATCTTGCTCTCGGTAATGGCTTCTGTCGGGCAGGCTTCGACACAAAGATCGCAATGGATGCACCGGAGATAGTTGATCTCGTAGATGTAGCCAAAACGCTCGCCGGGAGAAACTGGGTCCTCGATCGGATTGTCGGCGCCACGCACGAAGATGCACTTCGCGGGACACACACCGGCGCAGAGTTCGCAACCGATGCACTTTTCCATTCCGTCTTCGTAACGATTGAGAACGTGACGACCGTGAACCCGAATCGGCTTAGGCGCCTTTTCTTTCGGATACTGAGTTGTCACGCGTTGCTTGCGGCCGATTTGGCGCAGGCTGACGAGAAAACCACCGAGGTAACCCATCAGTCGACCACTCCTTCAAGTCGGCGAGCTTTGGAGGTTGCAATCGCTGCCTTGAGAAGTCCGTAGCCAGTAAGGCCTACAACAGCACCAATTGCAACAGTGATGAATCCGTTCCACTGCTGATCACGCGCAACCCAGAACGTAGCAAGAAGGAGAATCCATCCGAGTGAAAGCGGGATGAGCACCTTCCAGCCAAGGTCCATGAGTTGGTCGTAGCGAACACGGGGAACCGTGCTGCGCACCCAAACGAACAAGAACAGGAATCCGGTCATCTTGAGGAGGAACCAAATGACTCCCCACAGCCAACCTGGGCCAAGAAGCGCAGGACCGGCGGGGCCGCCCAAGAACAGGGTGACGATGATTGCAGCCATGGTTACGGAGTTCATGAACTCGGCAACAAAGAACAGTGCGAAACGAATAGAGGAATACTCGGTGTGATAACTGCCGACGAGTTCCTGTTCCGCTTCAACAAGGTCGAACGGTGGACGATTGAGTTCCGCTTGGCTTGCAAGCAAGAAGACCACGAACGGTACAAACCCTGTGGCAATGAGATTCCAATGAGGGATGAAGCCGCCCCAACCGCTGCCAGCCTGTGCCATCACGATGCCGTGAGTACTAAGCGTGCCCGTCGTGAGCACAACTGCGCACACGGAAAGTCCGAGTGCCGCTTCATACGAGACCATCTGTGCCGATGCACGAACAGAACCGATGAGTGGATACTTCGAACCTGAGGACCAACCGGCAAGCATGACGCCGTACACCGCGATTGATGACATGGCGAGAGCAAACAGAATGCCGATCGCCGGATCGGCGAGCTGCAGATAGGTCGTGTGCCCGAAGATCTCGACCGATCCATCGTGGCCATTACTGAAATCGCCGCCGAATGGAACGATAGTGAAAAGCAAGAACGCAGGCACCACGGTAAGTAGCGGCGCCAAGATAAAGACACGACGCTCGGCCCTGTCGGGAATGAGATCTTCTTTGAAGAAGAACTTGATGCCGTCGGCGAGAGTCTGAAGGATGCCGAACGGGCCTGCAGTGTTGGGCCCGACTCGGTTCTGGAAATCACTAACAACTTTGCGTTCGAACCAGATCATCAACATGGTCGCCACCAAAAGGAATGCGAAAACGCAGACGACCTTCAGGATGACAATGAGCACAACAGCAAGATCGATATGACCGGAGAGAAGCGGATCACCACCGAGCATGTTCATGGTGCGGTCTCGATCCTGACTTCGGCAACAAGTTCATCGGCAGAGACAAGGTCGCTCACGCGCCCATCGGCCTGATTCACGATCATCGCAGCAACCCCACGAGGAACGCCCGGATCGGATTGCACGGTGACGTTCACCGATGCCTTTGCCGTGCGAACAATGGCGCGTCCGCCGGAAGCGACACCGAGGCGGTCAAACTCCCACGGATTCAACGAAACGGTCGACCCAGGGGCGAGCGGCGCAAGCGAAGGTGCCGACTGCACAAGCGTGCCTTGGTCGTACAACTTTCGAGATGCAACAAGACGGAAGCCGTAGGAATCGACGGGAGGAGAAACAATGGCCGCGATCGGCGTGAACTGGACGAACGGAGGCAGAGAGCCAGCAACATCGGAGTCGTCGGAGATGATCTCGATAAGACCTTCGACATCGTCACCGTCGGATTCTTCCGTAACAACGTCGGCGGTGACGTCGACCTCGGCGCCATCTTCGGACACCGTCACGGTTTCGTCGACGATCACAATGTCGTCGTCTTCTTCGTCGATGATCACGACGACATCGAGCGGAAGCAGGATGCCATCGGGCGAACCCTCGGCGATTGCCTGATCGAGTGCAAGGTACGCCGGAGCGACTGCGGAAATCTCAGCGAGGACATCGCCAAAGTTTTCGAAACCAAGATCGGTGCCGAGTCGGCTCGAAACCTCGGCGGCAAGCATCCAGTCAGCGCGCGAGGTTCCCGGCGGCGTTACGCGGTGTGAAAGCGTGCTGACGCGGCCTTCGATGTTTGTGGTTGTGCCTGTCTTTTCGGCAAAGCCTGCAGCAGCAAGCACAACATCGGCGCGCTTACTTGAAGAATTGAGTGCCGTATCGACCGCGAGCACCGTACGTGCACCCGTGAGACCACGCTCAGCGAGATCGGCATCGGGGAAGTCAGAAAGCGGATCGGCGCCCAAAAGAACAAGGACATCGATACGGCCATCGGCGGCTGCTCGGAGAATGCCTTCTGTATCGAGACCGGTGGCACTCGGTGTTGCCGGCCAGACCTCGGCGTACCACTCGGCACCATCTTCGAGGGTGACGCGACCGGGAAGAAGTCCCGGAGCAAGGCCCATGTCGAGTGCACCGCGAACGTTCGATCGACGCAATGCCGAAAGGAACGTGGTGTCGGGACGAGCGTTGAGAATTGCAGAGGCCGCAGCGACCGTGATGCTTGCCGATTCGGCGAGCGATGCACGACCAAGCACAACAGTGATCGGGCCGGTCGATGCAGAAAGAGCGGCACGAGCCTGCTCAAGTTCTTCAGCAGAAACACCAGCAATTTCACGATTGATGACTGAAGAGCCCACGAGCGCAGCGACGACATCGGCAGTTTCACCTGGGCGAGGATGCACCGACGCAGCAGCAAGCGACGTGATGCCGCTCGAACGAGGCGAAACCTCGACGATGGTGACGCGATCTTCGACAACGGCGTGACGAAGGCGGAGGAACAGAACAGGAAGTTCTTCCTTGACATCGGGACCGAGCAACAGAACGGTGCCGGCAGGAGCGCAGACCTCGTCGATTGTTGCGCTCGGGAGACCGAGAACCATATGGGCGGGAAGTCCGTCGCCGAGTTGTGCGTCGACATTGTCGGTAGCAAGAACGCCCTTGAACAGCTTCGACCATGCGTAGGCATCTTCGTTGGTGAGACGTGAACCACCGATGACGCCAATCGACTGCGCTGAAGATGCGTTGTCGAGTGCGCTTGCGAAACGACCCAATGCGTCGGACCACTTGGCCGCAACCAAACCGGAGCCATCGCGAACGAGTGGCTCGGAAAGTCGCGCATCAGACGTGACGACCTGGCTGGAGAAACGGCCCTTATCGCACAGCCAACCCCAGTTGACCGGATCGATATCGACACCGGCGAAACGTTGGACCTGATCGCGAGAGGAGTCGATGGAAATACGACAACCAACCGAACATGTCTGGCACGTGGACTCGGTGGTTTCAAGATCCCAAGGACGAGCCTTGAATCGATAGGTCGATGCGGTCAGTGCACCGACTGGGCAGATCTGCACAGTGTTGCCACTGAAGTACGAAGCAAACGGTTCATCAGGGAAAGTATTGACTTCGGTGTTGTTACCGCGATGAATGAAGTGAATGAGCGGATCGCCAGCAACATCTTTTGCGAAACGTGTACAACGGTCGCA
>JBIIVE010000104.1:0-6234 GCA_044339605.1 Acidimicrobiales bacterium | reverse complement strand
TTCGGTCGTTCAGACCCAGCCGCCGGCATAAGACACGTACTGGCCGGTGGTGAAGGTGCTCGTTCCGTCGAGGAACGGCGCGCAGAACGCAGCGAACTCATCCATGCGACCGAGTCGGCGCAGTGGCACCTGCTTTTCGAACATCTCGCGCACGGCGGGGTCTTTGGCTCCGGTTGCTTCAAGGAACTCGGGGAAGTCCATGAAGTTGGTGCCGACGGCATTGACCTGAACGTTCTTACGAGCAACTTCACCAGCGACATTGCGAGTGAGCATCGTTGCTCCGGCGCGCACTGATGAGTACAGCGATGCTCCAGGGGTTGGGCGTGCACCAGCGGCACTCGTAATGACGAGCACCTGGCCGGAACCTTGTGCGACGAGTGGCGGAATGACGGCTTTGAGGAAGTGGTACGGCGCATAGAGGCAGCCATCGACGATCTTCTCATACTGATCAATCGTTGATTCGAGAAACGATCCCGGAATGATTTGACCGGATGCTGCAACCGCGGCATCGAAGTGTCCGAAGCGAGAGAGCGCTGCGTCGACGAGTTTCTGCGAGTTCTCGGGCTTGGCGATGTTCGAGACTTTTTCAACAGCAAGCACGGTGGAACCGAGTGCTTCGAGTTCAGCAATGAGTTCGGGATCAGGGTCGCCGAGCACCAGGTCGTGGCCGCGGCGGGCGAACATGCGGGAGAGCTCAGGGCCCACGTAATGGCGGGCATCGGCAACGAGTGCGATTCGGCGAGGAGTGGTTTCAGGCATGGCAGGCCTCCGTGATTTTCGGTAGCGTCGGTCCTGTCAGTTCGATTGACACAACCAAGGCCGTCAACTTACTTGTTGGCAAACAGCAAGGGGCAGAAACGTGGAACTCCAAGGCAAAGTCGCAGTCGTTACCGGTGCTGCGTCGGGTATCGGTCTCGCCGCTGCAGAACGATTCGTTGCCGAAGGGATGTCGGTTGTGATGGCCGATATCGAAGCTCCGCTTCTCGAGGAACAGGTTGCGCGCCTGCAGGCCGATGGCGCTGCAGTCGCTGCCTTTGTTCTCGATGTTTCCGATGCAGCCCAGGTCGCAGCCCTTCGCGATTTCGCAGTGGAGAGTTACGGCGCTGTGCATTTGCTCTTCAACAATGCCGGAGTCGGCGGAACGGGCAAGCCAACGTGGAAGACCACGCCTGCTGCTTGGGAGTGGGTGATCGGCGTCGATCTTCTCGGTGTCGCATACGGCGTCGAGGCGTTCACGTCGCTAATGGTCGAACAAGGCGAAGGTCACATCGTGAATACCGCCTCCGAAGCCGGACTCTGTGCGACTCCGATGCTCGGTGCGTATCACGCCGCGAAATACGGGGTAGTTGGTTTGTCAGAAACGTTGGTGATGGAACTCGCCGGAACCGGTGTTGGCGTGTCCTGCCTTTGCCCCGAACTTGTCGACACAAAGATCTTTGAATCGACCCGCAATGCTCCGGCCCATCTGGGCCTACCCAAGCCCGATCATGTCCCGATCGAAATGCTTGAATCCTTTATGAAGACAACGGCAATTGATCCTGCTGTCGTTGCTGGCAATGTTGTCGACGCTGTGCGCTCGAATTCGTTCTGGATTCTCACCCACGAGGTATCCCATGTCCGGGCGCAGCACCGCAACGAGTCCCAACAGCGCGGCGATACTCCGTCGATGATGCCAATGAGCGGAGCCAAGTGATGTCGTTGAACGCGAACTTTGGTGGCCAGATTGGTCGCACTCACGCTGAATCGACTCCGTGGTGGCCGCCGGCCAAACACCCTGGTGACGATGCGCCCAACGTTGTCGTGGTGCTCTTCGACGATCTTGGTTTCTCGCACCTCAACTGCTTTGGCTCCGACATGGTCACGCCCAACATCGACAAGTTGGCCAGCAATGGTCTGCGCTTTTCCAACTTCCATGTGACGCCGCTGTGCTCGCCGACTCGAGCGGCGCTGCTGACAGGCCGCAATCACCACACCGTCGGAATGCGCAGTATCGCCAATTTCAATACGGGCTATCCGCACATGACTGGTCGCATTTCTGAGAATGCAACCACGATGGGCGAGGTTTTGCGTGAGGTTGGCTACACAACCTTTGCGCTCGGGAAGTGGCATTTGTGTCCCATGGACGAAGCTTCCGCAGCCGGCCCGTACGACGCATGGCCATTGCAACGTGGTTTCGATCGTTTCTACGGATTCCTCGATGGCGAAACCGATCAGTTCGCCCCCGACCTCGTGTACGACAACCATCGAGTCGATCCGGCAGCGACTGCGGCCGAGGGATACCACCTCAGTGAAGACCTCGTCGACAAAGCGATCGAGTTCATTCACGACACCGTCTCGATTCGACCCGATCGTCCCTTCTTTACCTATCTCGCATTCGGTGCCACCCATGCTCCGCATCAGGCACCCGAGGAGTATCTCGCTCGCCATCGCGGCAAGTACGACGAAGGATGGGACGTCGCGCGCGAGCGCTGGTTCGCCAAGCAACTCGAACTCGGTCTTGTCCCGGCCGATACTCAACTCGCACCGCGCAACCCGGGTGTCGAACCTTGGGATTCCCTTCCTGAGAACCAGAAGAAACTTGCACTTGCTTTGCAAGAAGCATTCGGTGCTTTCCTTGAACACACCGACGCGCAAATTGGCCGCTTGGTCGATGAACTCGATGCGCTCGGGAAGTTAGATAACACCGTCATCGTGGTGATGGCCGACAACGGAGCAAGCCAAGAAGGCGGACCGTTCGGCGTTCTGCACGAGATGAAGTTCTTCAACTTCATGATCGAAACTCCCGACGAAGCCGTCGATCGCATCCCAGAAATCGGTGGCCCCGATTCGCATGCGAACTATCCATGGGGCTGGGCGCAAGCAGGAAATACGCCGTTTCGGTGGTACAAGCAAAACACTCACGAAGGTGGGGTCCATGTTCCGTTTGTGATGCATTGGCCCGCGGGGATCACTGATGGCGGTGCAATTCGCGACCAGTTCCATTACGTCACCGATGTTGCGCCAACCATTTACGACATCATCGGCATCGAGGCGCCTGCGGTGTACCGCGGTGTTGAGCAGTTCCCGATTGCCGGCGAGTCGATGGCCTATTCCTTCGCGAACACCGACGCGCCAACGAACCACGATGTCCAGTACTTCGAAATGTTCGGCCATCGGGCGATGTACGACGCCGGTTGGAAAGCCGTCACCCGCCATACGCCTGGCTCGTCATTCGATGACGACGTGTGGGAGCTCTACAACCTCAACGTCGATCCTTCCGAGTGCAACGACTTGGCTGCGATCGAACCCGATCGTCTTGCTCAGATGATCGAACAGTGGTGGGCCGAGGCCGAAACCTATGGGGTGCTTCCTCTCGATGATCGCGGGGTCGAACTGTTTGGTGCGCGTTTTGGAGAACATTCGCCCCATCGCCCAGACCGTCGCTATTCCTATTTCCCGCCAATGGCCCCGTTGCCCTCACAGAGTTCCGCGTCGTTGGGTGGTCGGAGTTGGACTCTCAGTGCAACTATCGACCGTGAATCCGGCGAAGGCGGCGTGTTGTACGCACTGGGCAACGGCAATAGTGGTCTCACCGTGTTCATTCAGAACGATCGCCTCGTCTTTGATTACAACGTCTTCGGTGACCACCACGAAGTCGAGTCCGAACTTGAGGTTCCAGTTGGCGCGTCTGTTGTGGGTGTTCACTTCGAACGCACAGGAAAGGGCGGTCATGCCAGCCTCGTCATCGATGGGGCCGAGTGCGGCACCGTCGAGTTCCCCTTTGTGATGCGTGTGATTTCGAGCATGGGCTCAAGCATCGGCTTCGATCATGGTTTGCCAGTAAGCCGTCGCTATTCCGATTCGTTCCCGTTCGAGGGAACCCTTCATCGCGTCGATATCGAACTCGCAAAATCTCGCAAACCCGAATCTGCTGATGAAGCGGCGGCTTCTCAACGCGCTGGTATGGCTCGTCAGTGAGCGACTCGTCTCCCACTTCCGGTTACTGGCCGAGTGCCTGGCCAGCAGAAGACGCGGGACCACGGCGCCAGCAGGTTGCTGCGGGCGCATTCGCTGGACTTCAGACTGCTGATTCTCGTGTTGTGTCGCGCGATGCCCATGGCGCCACGATGGTGGTTCGCCGCGACCCAGGCGAAGTGTTTCTGCACGGCCACAGTGTGGGCGGCGAAAGTTCCGTTCAGACAAGTTGGGTAGAACGCATTGATCCCATCACGTTGGAAACGTTGAGCCGAGTTGACGAACTTCCTGGTGGTTCGGCGTGGCCGGGTGGCATTGCGGCACATGCCGATGGTTCGCTCATCGTTGTCTTTGGTAACCATGCCCACCGATTGAACACGAACCTCGAAGTCGAGGTTTCCGTAGAGCTGCCGCGGGACCGTCCGTATAACTCGTTCGTTGTTCTTCCCGATGGCCATATCGTCACCAAAGATTTTGGCGGGCGTCTTCCGGGCGCTGATGCATCGTTCGTGGCGGACAACTGCGAGGTGCTGGTCCTTGCCCCGCAGACTTTTGAGATTGTTTCCCGCGTCCAACTTTCAGAGCCCTCAATCGCTCGTCTGTCGGCCGATGGCAACACGGTCTACGTCGTAGGTGATCATTCGCTGTTTCGGGTTGAATGGAATGGCACCTCGCTTGAGCTCGACACAACCTTCACACCTCGGTATCGCACCATCGAAGGACAGACCTACGGATGGGATGCAGTTCTCGCTTTGGGTGCAGCGTGGTTTCTCGATAACGGCGGCGGAAGCGAGAACTATGTCGGAACGTTCCGAGGTCAAGGAATCTCGCCGGCTCCGCTGCATCTGGTTCGTGTCGATCTCGAAACTGCTGCCGTTTCACTCACAGAAATTTGCGGGCTGCCGAATGGAATGGTTGCCAATCCGCCATTGATCGATGAGCGACGCATGATCGCCGTTGGGTTCGACAGCGCAAATGGTGTTCTCGCTGCGTTTGACATCGATTCCGATGGTTCGACATCGACTCGGTGGAGTGTTGAACAAAATCATGGGTCGCACATGGTTCTTGATCCAACCTCCGGGCTCTTCCTGTCTGCCCATCACGACAACGAGCGTTGGATGGAACAATTCGTCGTGCGCGAACTGGCAACCGGACGCGAAGTTGTGCGAAGCGATTCAGGTAGCCCGTTGCAATCTGTCGTGTTCCCAGCGGTTGGCGAACATCGAACCGTGTATGCGTGTTCGTTCTCTACGGTGAGCGCGCTTAGTTGGTGATGTTGGTGGCCGAGTGCGTGCCGCCTGTGAACTGATCGAGTCCGTCGGGCAACGGTCGCAACTCATCACATAAGGCCCGACTTGGTCTGGTCTCGCAGTAGCCGAGAATGCGCATGCCGGTGAAGTGGTGGACTCCCACAGGGTCGAGTGGGCTGCGGCCATACACCGGGCCCATATAGAACGGTCCTGGCGGGGGAGGAAGTTCGCTCGTTCGGAGGCCGACAATTTCGGTAGTTGTTGGAATCCACCAGAGGTGCCACGCGGCGTCGGGGTCGTCGGTTGATCGCCAACCGCGCCCAAGGTCGATTTCATTCTCGGCGCCGCGCATACGCACGAAGTGCCCCGGCGTTGCGAGGTCGGTGCGCGCTTCGGGTGCTTTCCACCCGCTGATCGAGAGTCCGTAGAAACCCAGCACGGCGAAAGTCGCAAGAGCGAGAACGCCGAGAAAGATCCAGGTGGACACCTTGGTGAGGCTAGGCGGGAACGACCTCGACGGGGATGCCGTTCACTGCCTGATTGCCGGAAAGCTGATCAACGAAGTGGCCGGGAGCAAGCAGGTTTGAATTTACGCCTGCATGTTCACGAGCAACTGAGAGGCGCGTGCCGGCTTTGTCGTGGCCCCAACCATGGGGCAGCGATACGACACCGCGCATCATTTCGTCGCTGATTTCAACGGGAACTTCGATGGAACCGGCTTCGCTTGTGACGCGAGCGCTTGCTCCGTCGGTGAGACCAAGTTCGGTCGCATCTTCGGGATGCACGATGAGCGTGCAGCGATTGCCTGCCTTCACCAACACCTTGATGTTGTGCATCCAGGTGTTCTTCGACTTGATATTGCGCCGGCTCACCAGCACATAGGCATCGGGGTCTCGGTCGAGCGCCTTCTTCAATCGCGGAAGATCGCTGAGGATGTACTCGGGTGCCAGCTCAATCTTTCCTGAAGGCGTTCCGATGACTTCGCTCAAGCGATTGGGAACCATCGGACCGAGGTCGACACCGTGCACCG
>JBIIVE010000031.1:0-22324 GCA_044339605.1 Acidimicrobiales bacterium | reverse complement strand
CAAGCATCGCCTGGCGCAGGCTGCCCACACCCGAATCAGCCAGTGTCGAAACAACCAACGCGGCGTTCGCCGACGCCGTCGACGACGTGAGCATCACCAACGGACCCGCACCCGCAGTGGCTAGAACGGCGGTTGAGCCGAGAGCCACAAGACGGCCCGAACGGTGTCGAATAACTGCCCCACCAAGAAGACTCTCCATCACGAACGCCTTATTGTCGTTGAAATTCTACGCCACAGTAGTCGGTTTGATTATTTGGGGCCAAGGGGGCGTCTGAAGCGGTTCAAATGTGTCCCCCGGATGCCGGTCGATTGGGTGGCCACACATAGAATCGGGGCGCAATGGATCCCCGCCTTGAACGCTCATTTGCCTCGTTCAGCGACGCGTTGATGGAGGCGGTAATCGCCCCGAGTTGGAGCGGTCTCGGCTATTCGGCCCGACGCCACCTTGAGGGATGGGATGACCAAGTCCCAGTGCCGATGGATGGCCGCGTCGTCGTCCTCACTGGGTTTACCTCCGGTATCGGTTTGGCTGCGGCGACTCGGTTCGGTGAACTCGGAGCAACGCTGCATCTCGTAGGTCGTGACCCGAGCCGGACTTCGTCCACGGCGGAACTCCTGAGTGGTCAAGGTTTCGACGTGCACACGAGCATCGCCGATATGGGTGATCTCGACGCCGTGCGCTCGATCGCCGAAGAGATTGCCGGCGCCCACCAGAATCTCGATGCGCTCATCCACAACGCGGGAGCACTTTCGGCTGAGTACACGGTCGCGCCTCAAGGTTTCGAGATGACGGTGGCCTCGCAGGTTCTCGGGCCGTTTCTCCTTACCTCTCTACTTCTCCCGTTGCTCGAAGCGGGGGAGTCGCGTGGCCGTGTCATTACTGTCGCTTCTGGTGGCATGTATCCCGAGAAGCTCGACGTTGACAAACTCCTCGCTGGTCCAGATTCATATAACGGTGTGCGCGCCTATGCGCGGGCAAAGCGAGCACAGGTCGAACTGAACGTTGAATGGGCGCGACGCTGTGGGTCGAAGGCGATCTTCCAGGCGATGCACCCGGGTTGGGTTGATACCCCTGGTGTTGTGAAGTCGCTTCCTCGTTTCCATTCGATCACCAAGCCCGTGTTGCGATCGGCTGAAGCGGGTGCCGACACAATTGTTTGGTTGGCTGATGTTGAGGAAAGCGACCTTGGCGCCAATGGTGGCTTCTGGCTCGATAGGCACCGGCGGAGTATCACCAAAATCCCAGGGACGGGAGCATCGCAGAGCGAGCGCGACCGTATTTGGCAGTGGTGTGAAGACAACAGTGGGTCAGGTCGACAGCCCTCGTGAAGATTGCGATTATCGGCTCCGGCATCGCGGGGCTTACATGTGCACACCTGCTCGACCCTGATCACGATGTAACCGTCTTCGAAGCAGGCGATCGCATTGGCGGTCACACCAACACTGTCGATGTCGTTGTTCCGGACCGGAGTGGTCAGTCTCGTTCCGTCGCTGTCGACACCGGGTTCATTGTCTTCAACGAGGGCAACTATCCGCACTTCATCACACTGCTGGATCGTCTAGGCGTTGCGAGCCAGCACAGCGAGATGAGTTTCTCTGTGATGTCTGCATCCACCGGACTCGAATATCGCGGCACTAACCTCAACACGCTCTACGCGCAGCGACGCAACATTCTGAGTGCATCGTTCACGCGGATGCTCATCGACATCGTGAGATTCAATCGTGCGGGTCGTGCGGCTCTCGATCAGCCAGATTCGTTCCCTGATCTCATGACTCTGCGCGAATTCGTCGCAAAGCGAAAGTATTCGAAGCGTTTCGTGAGCGAGTTCCTTATTCCCTTTGGCGCTGCAATCTGGTCGGCAGATCCTGCGACCTTCTTGGAGTTTCCTGCCTCCACATATTTCAGGTTCATGGACAATCATGGGCTCTTGGGTTTGCAGGGGATTCCCACCTGGCGAACGGTGACTGGGGGATCGCGGGAGTACGTGCGCGCGCTGACCGCTCGTCTGAAGCGGCCAGTTCAACTCTCATCTCCAGTTCGGGCAGTGTGCCGAGGTGCTGATCCGAGCCGGCCGCTTGGTATCGAAGTCTCGATTGAAAGAGGCGACGGCAGTTCCGAAGTATTCGATGCAGTGGTGCTTGCATGTCACTCGGGACAAAGTCTTTCAATGCTCTCCGACGCGTCGATCGCAGAGACCGAAGTGCTCGGCAGCATCAAGTTCCAGCCGAATACGGCCACTCTGCATACTGATTCAGCGTTCTTGCCGCGAATCCCGCGTGCGCGCGCGAGTTGGAACTATCACCTTGGTGCTGGTTCGGGTGAAGTCGCGACACTTACCTACTGGATGAATAAGTTGCAGTCGATCGACTCTCCGACCGATTTGCTCGTGACGTTGAATCGTTCAGACGAGATCAAACCGGAGTCAGTTCTCGGCGAATTTCAGTACGAACACCCTGTGTTCGATGCCGGCGCGATCGCCGCACAAAAGCGCCGCCCGGAGATCCAGGGCGCGCAGGCGACGTTTTTCGCCGGTGCCTATTGGGGCTTTGGGTTCCACGAAGACGGAGTGAACTCGGCACTTGATGTTTGTTCCCACTTTGGTGTCGGGCTATGACTGCGAACTCGCTCTACGAGGGCGTGACAAGGCATCGACGCTTTGTGCCATCGGCTCATGAGTTTCGATTCCCTCTCTTTCTTTTTCTCCTCGAGCACGAAGACTCAGGATCGGATGGCGCTACCTCCGAATCGATCCGCGCCCTAGGCGGATCGATTTGGCCAGCGATTCGATTCAATCGATCCGACTATCTCGATGGAAACCGTTCCATTCCTCTCGGGGACGCGATCCGTCATCTCGTCGAGGCTCGGACAGGGCACGCTCCAAATGGTCGAGTACTGACGCTCACTCAACTACGGGCGAACGGTTATGTATTTAACCCGATCACGGTTCACTACTGTCTCGCCGCAGAATCTGAGAGCGATGGGGCCGAACGCATTGACGTTGTAGTCCTTGAAGTCACGAATACGCCATGGAAGGAACGTCATTGGTATGTGATCGATGCACGAACTGGCGCAGTGGCGGATCATGACCAAAGTGTTTCGGTTGCGGTGACTGACGAGCGCGGCCGCGTTCGATCGGAGTTCGCAAAGTCCTTGCACGTTTCACCATTCCTTCAGATGGAATCGACGTATCGGTTCACGGCCGTGCCTCCCGATGATCGACTTTGGTTCAGGCTCGAAAGCATCGAGTCACATGATGGCGAGGACGTGAAGGTTTTCGATGCAGATTTGAGTCTGAAGCGTCTCCCGCTGACAGCACAGTCACTTCGTGCTCAGGTTCTTCGCCATCCATTTCAAACGTTTCGAGTGTGGTTGGGCATTCATTTGAATGCAGTTCGGCTCGCGCTGAAGCGGGTGCCTTTCGTTCGTCATCCGAATCGGGGACGGTGAACATGTTCGCAAAGGCTCTGCTTGCTGTGCATCAACGAATCTGTAGGTCTGTACTGCTTGTCCTTGCGCGTTTATTTATCGGCGACGAGTTTGAGATTTCCTTCGGCGGCCGCACTCACCGGGCCTGTCGCCGAAAGGGCAATCGGTCTGCGCGTCTTCCGGTGTTGCAGGCACAGATTGAAATTACCGATATGCGCGCGTGGCCCCTCGTGCTGCTCGGTGGAAGTGCCGGCCTAGGCGAATCTTGGTCGAAGGGATACTGGGAAACCGCTGATCTCACTGCGGCAATTCGCGTCATTGCCCGAGCAACCAGCGTTGCTGATGGGCCACGTTCGTTGCTCCAAAAATTGGGAGGGCCAATCACCGATCGACTCCGTCGGTTACGTCCTCAGAACAAACATCGTGATCGGCAAAACATCGGTGCGCATTATGACCTCGGCAACGAGTTTTTCGAGCAACTCCTCGACCCCTCGATGATGTACTCATCGGCGCTCTTTTCTTCGCCGAGCCTCACACTCGAAGAGGGTTCAATCGCGAAACTCGATCGACTGTGTCAGATGATCGACATACGGCCCGGCGATCGCGTTCTTGAGATCGGCACCGGATGGGGCGGTTTTGCGATTCATGCAGCAACGCGTTTCGGCGCGCAGGTCACGACGACCACGATCTCTGCTGAGCAGTACGTCTACGCGAAGGCACGCGTCGCAGCGGCAGGTCTTGAGGATCAGATCACGGTTCTGAGCGACGACTACCGGGACCTCTCGGGCACCTGGGACCGATTGGTCTCCATCGAAATGATCGAAGCTGTGGACTGGCGTGACTACGACACCTTCTTCTCCAGTTGCTTCGAGCTTCTCGTGCCCGGTGGGGTGATGGGTCTGCAGGCAATCGTGATTGAGCCAGATCGTTTCGAGCGAGCGAAGAACACTCGTGATTTCATCAAGGCTCATATTTTTCCCGGTGGTTGCCTCCCGTCGATAGAGGCAATCGAGCGATCTCTTGAGCGAGTAACGGATTTCAGCGTTGACGAGCACTTCGGGTTCGGTGCCGATTACGCCGAGACACTCCGGCGTTGGCGAGCGAATCTGCATGCTGATGAGCCAAAGCTCGAATCGCTTGGCCTTGATCAACAGTTCATCCGATTGTGGGACTTTTACCTTTGCTATTGCGAGGCGGGATTCGACGAGAAGATGATCGACGTCGTACAGATGAAATTTACGAGGCCGTTGCTCTGATCCGCTGGGATCGGGATGACGATGAGCGTTCGAGACCAGAACCTGAATGCGGAAACTGGTGAGTAGTGATCTCGCGGTAATTCGGCAGCAAAGTCTCACGACTGGCCGACGGCGAATAACGTGTGGCTGGTGAAGTCGCTTGTAGTGGTCATGGCAATGCGTGCCGAGTCAGCTCCGTTGGTCGCGGCACTCGGTGCGACTCCTGTTGCTCTCAAGACAGCGATGCCGATCGAAGGATTTCAAGCAACCATTCGCGGTTGTCTGGTGACCGTCGTCGTGAACGGACGACACCCGCGACACGGTGTTGATCTCATTGGTACGGACGCAGCGACGATCACTACGGCGTATGCGATCGAGAAGTTTCGACCTGATTTCGTTCTCTGTGCGGGAACGGCGGGGGGTCGTCGTTCGAGTGGTTCACGAATCGGCGAGATCGTTGTTGCGCACGAACGATTCGTGTATCACGACCGAAGGATCCCGCTTCCAGGATTTAAAGAACTTGGAGTGGGGTCGTTCCCATCTGCCGATCTGAGTGTGATTGCGTTGGGCCACGGGTTCACGTTGGGTGTCATTTCGACCGGCAATTCGTTTGGCGAGACAGCGGATGATCTGAAGATGCTTGACGAAAGCGGTGCGGTCGCAATCGACATGGAATCTGCGGCAGTTGCATCGGTCTGCGAGCTCCAGGGCGTTCCCTGCGGAGGTATTCGGATCATCGCCAATTTCATAGATGATCCAGAGGAGTCTCCTCGTGAATTTGAACGGGAACTCGGCAATGCAGTGGAGCGACTCTCGGCTGTGCTGCTCCAAGTTATTGATGAGTTATTTGCCCTCGACGATTGAATTGGTCGCAGGAACCGACTCAGTTCGTTGTTGATCCGCCATTGAGCGAAATTGTTTGTCCGGTGATCCAGGACGCCTCGTTCGATGCGAGGTACACGCACGCATGCCCGACATCGGTGCCCGTTCCGAGTCGGCCAACAGGTACCGACTTCGCGAACTTTGCGGTCACGGTGCGCTGATCCTCGGTGATGCCGGGGTCATTGCGCTCCATGAGGCCTAACGCGAGGGTGTTTGCGGTGACGCCATCGCCGGCATTCTCGACAGCGAGGTGACGCATGAAAGAAATGGCGGCGCCTTTGCCCGCTCCGTAGATCGAAACACCAATGTTGAGCCCTTCAGTGCCGGCTCCAGACGAGATCGTAATGATGCGACCCCATTTGCGGTCACACATTCCATCGATCACTGCCTTGGTGCAGTTGAGAACGCCATAGAGGTTGACGTCAACATAGGGATTCCACTCTTCGCGGGGAAGGTCACGGAACTTCACTGCTCGCATTGAAGCTGGAATGCCAGCATTGTTCACGAGGATGTCGATTGGTTCGGCGCTTGCGATCGCAGCCTCTACCTGGTCGAAGTCGGCGACGTTGAAGGGAAGCGCCTTTGCGTTTGGTCCCAGTTCAGCAGCAGCGGCCTCGGCTCGTTCGCTCACGAGATCGTTGACGTAGACGGTCGCGCCAGCGTCGATGAGTGTGCGGGCGATACCGAGGCCAACGCCTTGGCCAGATCCGGTAACGAGCGCAGTCTTACCAGTGAGATCGAACATGTGCTGTACCCCGTCGTTCGCAATTTGGAATCAGTCGTGGCGGCTTGCCCCTTTAGCCGTGGCCCACTCTGTCACGTTGACGGTCTCGGAGTCATTAACGTCGCGTCGTGACTGACATCCCCAGCGCCATCTCTTCTGTTCCAAGCAAACTTGGTACCCGGCTCACTCTCGAAGATGGGCAGCTCGTTGGCCATCTTTCCTCGCCGCCGGAAATTGCGGCCCGAGGTGCTGTGTCGATGGCCGCGGTGGCATTCCTGATCGATGTGGTTGGCGGGATGACAATCGATAACGACCCAACGAATTGGGCGTTCACCTCTGATCTCGTAATTCGGCTCCCACTCGCTCCCGCTCCTGTATCTGTCGATACACGGGCCGTGATCTTGCGTAATGGTGCTCGTTCAGCAATTTGTGAGATGCCCCTCATGGTTGACGGCGAAGAGTGGGGGAGCAGTTTGATCAGCTTCGCCAAGGTCGCGCGCCGTGAAGGCGATCCGTTGAAGCCACCTTTCGATGCCCATGCCGCGGTAACGCGCATGCCAACAGAGCCACTCAAAGAAACTCTTCGGGAAGCGGCAGGATTTGTTTCTCGGAATCGCTCGCAAGGAATTGTCGCGGCGGAACTGCGAACGGAACTCCTCAATCCTGCTGGCGCAATGCAAGGCGCGGTGGTTGCGGGTCTTGTGGAAGCGGCAGCAGAGGATCTCGCCGACGAGCAACTTGGTGGTGACCGCCCCCATGTCGTGACAGAGATGGAAGTGCGCTTCCTTGCGCAGAATCGTCAGTCGCCGATCGTGAGTGCAGCGCGGTTCGTGGGCGCTCCCTCAGACGGCCTCATCCGCGTCGACCTGTTTGACGATGATGGCAAGGGAAGGCTTACAGCGGCGGCAGTGGTCCGGGTTGCTCGAGGGTATTGATTCAGCGGGATTGGTCTTCTACCAACTTTCCGAATCCAAGATCTGTGACACATACGTCGCCGCCCTTTGCCGTGAGGGTTATGGAGTCTCCGCCTCCATTAATGAAAAAGAGCGTCGTGCTAGGTCCATTTAGAATTGAGAAGGTCGTAGGCGCCGCACCCCATTCAACTGAAATCTCGACATCGTTTAGCGCAGCTGCTGATATCGACCCGTGCCATGACCACCGAAAAAGATCACGATTCAGCTCTAGTCGCTTAGGAATCCCGTCGTGGAGATCGATGTTGCACAGGCCTGGTTTGTACAGCGGAATCGTTTGGCGCGATGAGGTCGCTGGAACGACGGTGCCATCTTCTCGCACCATGTACGCATCGGTTGCGGCGTCGGCAAATGCCCATGGCCCTGCCATGGGTTGAAGGATCACGTAGGTGAAGTTCATATTGCGAAGGAAGATGCCGTTGATTAACGACTTATCGACGTACTGGCGAATGAGCGTGACGGGATGTCCGATTGCAGCGGATGATCGAAGGGCGTTCGCTGAGTAGGACCGAGCGGGGGCAGGCGCAAGTACCTCCCGCATTCCGTTCATATTGGATGTGGCGATGGCTATCAGGAAGATTGACGCGATTGCGGTCATCAGGACTTTTGGAACCTTTGCAAAATGATTTGGTCCTGACCTGGCGACCCGACGTCTGGGCGTGTCCGCGAATCTGCCGACACCGAGGGCAAGCCCTAGAAGAAGAATCGTCGGAAACACCAGTTCGGAGTAGTAGCGGGGATTCAGTGACGACCATTTCCGCCCTGACAAAATGATAATCGCAAGATTGACAAGGGCGAAGCCGCTGATAATCGCCCAATATCGAAGGACTTTTTTGAAGGTAACTACGGACCACACGAAAAGTCCGAGTGCCATCAATCCGTTCACCCACATCTGAGTTGATCCGGCGAGGTCGAAGTTGAACCCGCCCGGTCCTGATGCTGAGATTCTTCCAACTGGGAAGGGGCCTCCTGTGAAGCTCGGGAGGAAGACCCGGAAAAGTGGATCGAGACTGAACGTCGAAAGACGCGAAAGATCGAGCTGTGGTCTAGAGGGGGAACTATGCGTAATGAGTTGGTAGACGAGTCCATAAGCGACGGTTGTTGCTACCAGCACAAGGAGAGGCAATTTTGCTTCGCGAAGGCGTTCCCGTGGTGTTGATTTACTGGTTGGTGTTAATTGAGTAGCAGCGACAAGGATGATTAGGAATGGCGTGATCGTGAGACACTTCTCAAAAAACAGCGAACCGATGAGAACTGCTGCAGATGGCAGTAGCGCATAGAAGATCGAACGCTTCCGAAGGGCTAGCTGGAGAAGTAGGAGGGCTGCGGGAAACGCGATCTGGAGTGGCAGGTAGATATTGATGGTGCACCACCACAGCAAAGTTTGGAAGACCAAAACTGAAGAAAGGTAGGAAACAAAAAGAAAGAGTGTAAGGAGTCTTGGTCCAAGGAAACTTCGAATTGCTAGCCAGGTGAGTACTGATGCCGCTAATTGCATGACGGCGGCGATCGCTACCACCGCTGACCAGTTCATCCCGAAGAGCCAATGCACTCCGCTCACGAGTGCGAGCGCCGCCGGAATTAAATGACCATTGAATTCCTGAAAAAGGGTTCCTGGAAATCCTCCAGCACGGCTCGCTAATAGCAATTCGACATAATCATCTTGCTTGAACCACGTCGTTGAAGTTGACCAGGCGAAGTAGCCCACTTGGGCTGCAATTAGGAGGAGGGCGACTCTGTCAATTAATCGCGGGGAAAGTAGGGGGCGCTGATGGCTCGCCACGTGTTCCTGCACTGGGAGGGCCATGCGGAATAGTTTCGCATAAGAGACAAGTGGCCGGAGTTATAGCTCTTTCAAATGCTTTCCTTTACTACTCCGCCGGCAAGTTGAATGGGTCTCATGATCCGTCCGGGTCACCCAAGAGGATCCCCCCCACATCGAATTTTCTTTATCGAATCGAACTCGAGTGCACTCGTCGTCGTTGGCGAACAAAAGTTTCATAGTTCCAAGGCGTTGTTGCTGGAACATTTACTGGTGAAGGTTCCTTAATTCGCGTTGCTAGACGTGGGTACCTACGCCGATTGCATTCGCATCTGTTCGGTTCTCGGGAGTTCTCGTTTAGACGTCGTAGTCGACGACAACGGGCGCGTGATCGCTCCAGCGTGTGTCGTAGGAAGGTGCGCGATCAACACGTGGGTTCTGCGCAAGCTTCGCGAGTTGGGGGTTCACAATCTGATAGTCGATTCGCCAGCCAGCGTCGTTGTCGAATGCTTTGCCGCGATAGGACCACCAGGAGTAGGGGCCTGCTTCTTCAGGAAACGCTGCGCGCACAACATCGACCCAACCCAGTTCATCGAACCAGTTGTCGAAATAGGCCTGTTCCTCTGGAAGGAATCCGGCGCAACCGATATTGCCTTTCCAGTTCTTGAGGTCCGCCTCGCGGTGGGCAACGTTGAGGTCGCCGGTGAACACAACATGTCGACCGTCGTCACGAAGCTCGGTAAGCCGAGAGGTCGCTGCGTCGAACCACGCAAGTTTCTCTTTCATTTTTTCGGGAGAGGTTTCGTCGCCGGTGTGGGCGTAGGCGGAGATGACGGTGAATGGTTTGCGTTTGCCCGTTTTGATATCGGCCTCTATCCAACGACCCTTGTCAGCAAACGACACAGAGTGCTCCCCGCTTCGGGAATCGGTGATTGGAAGTCGGCTGGCAACGGCCACACCCGCTCGTCCCTTCACTGAACACTCAGCGTGCACGATGTGCCATCCATCGCCCATGAGGCCTGCCACGAGCTCGTCGGGGGCGCGGACTTCTTGGAGCGTGACGACATCGGGCTGAGTCTCGGCCAGCCACTCGTTCATGCCTTTGCGGGAAGCGGCCCGGAGGCCGTTGACGTTGACGGTTGCGATTCGGAGCACTCGTCGATCGTGTCACGTTCCCGGTTCGGTTTGGTGCGTCTCGCTCGCTAGTCTCAGACCATGACTTCACGTGGAATCAAGGTGTTCATTGCTGCTCTCGCCCTGAGCGCTGCGGTGGTGGCTGGTTGTTCAAGTTCGAAAAAGGACCAGACCCCCATCACGGGCACGGTCCCGACAACGTCGGTGGCCACGACCACGCCACCTGCGGCAGCATCGGGCTCAACCACCACTGTCGTGGGCACGATGTCAGGCATGGGAAGCACCACTACCGTCGCCAGGTAGGGCGCACCCCGAGGTTCCTCGGTGTTCCTGAACGGAAGTGGCATGGGTCACGTCGATGGGGGAGAGTGTCGCCATGGCGACCCACCGAAACCCTCATGCTGGCCTTCCTTTCGCTGATGACGACACCGCCATCGCTGCAGCGCTTGAGGACGTCTGTGTCCCAGCACTCATGTGCTCGATGGTCCATATGACGGGCGATCCGACATGGATCAGAGGAGAGATTCGCCCTCGTATGGCGATCCTCAACAACTACGAAAGTGGGTTGACGGTCGATGAACAGGCCGAGATTCGTTCTCGTGCCGTACCCGTAATTGCGCAGTGGCGAGATGCAGGTTGCCCCGAACCGCAAGTTCCTTCGCCCGAACTTGTCAAAGAACTCATGGATTTCATGGCAGCGGCACCGGTGGATCCCGCAGTTGTACCGATGTTTGCCGACGACCTCCATTTCGATGGTGCCGATAGCGGAGCAATCACTTGGAAAGACGAGATTCCGGAGGAGGTTCGCAACGCGTTTCATGTTGTTGTCATCGGATGCGGTGAGTCCGGGCTCCTGACGGGAATTCGCCTCGATCAGGCGGGCATCCCGTACACCATTGTTGAGAAGACCGATGGCCCCGGAGGAACATGGCGCGACAACCGGTATCCCGGAGCCCGCGTCGACATTGGTAGTCACTTCTATTGCTATTCGTTCGAACCATCAGATCATTGGAGCGAATACTTCTGTCGTCAGCCCGAACTCCGGGCGTACTTCGAACGAGTGATGCGTAAGTACCGAGTGGACGAAAAGTGTCGCTTCAACACTGAGGTAGTGGAAGCAACATGGAACGAAACGACGGCAACCTGGTCGGTCGAGGTGCGAACACCTGACGGCGGTACCGATGTCATTGAGGCCAATGTTGTTGTGAGCGGCACCGGAGCGCTGAATGCACCGAGGATGCCCGACATTCCTGGCATGGAAGAGTTCAACGGACCTTCGTTTCATTCGGCTCGTTGGCCCGATGGTCTTGACCTTGCAGGCAAGCGAGTCGCTCAGATCGGTGCTGGTGCAAGCGGCTTCCAGATTGCTCCAACAATTGCCGACGAGGTCGCACATCTCGACATCTATCAGCGCACCGCGCAATGGATGTTCCCGAACATGAACTACCACCGCGACGTTCCCGAAGGTGATGTTTGGGCGATGCGTCATCTTCCGTTCTATGCGCGTTGGTTCCGCTTTCTGATGTTCTATCCAGCATCCGGTTTAAGCATCGAAGGATCACGTGTTGATCCGAGTTGGCATGATCCGGAAGGCCGATCGATCAGTCAGGCCAGTTTCGAGCGTCGCGGGATCTTTGAGAATTGGATTACCTCACATCTTGAAGGTCGCCCGGATCTCATCGAGAAATCGATGCCGCACTATCCGCCGTCAGCAAAGCGAATGCTGCAGGACAACGGGTCGTGGTTGAAGTGCCTGATCAAACCCAACGTTGAACTCATTAAGACTGGCATTGAGCGCGTTGTCGCCGATGGTGTTGTGACGGAAGACGGTGAGCATCATCCTGCCGACGTCATCGTTTATGCAACCGGCTTCCGTCACAATGACTACTTGTTCCCAATGACCATCATTGGCCGAAATGACATCAACCTCCGCGAACAATTCGGCGAAGAGCCCACGGCCTATCTCGGAATATCTATTCCAAACTTTCCGAACCTTTTCTGTCTTTACGGGCCAGGAACAAACCTTGCTCATGGAGCCAGCCTCATTTTCCAATCGGAATGTCAGGTGAATTACGTGATGAGCGCAATTCATCAACTCCTCTCGTCTGGTCATCGAGCAATGGAACCAAAAACTGAGGTGCATGACAGATATGTCGAGACCTATGAGTCGGAAATTGGACAGATGGTGTGGGCCCATCCGACCGTGAAGCACTCTCATTTCAAGAACAAAGACGGAAAGATTTACACGCTTTCGCCGTGGCCAATTCCTGACTATTGGGAATGGACCCGCAAGGTGAAATCCGAGGAGTTTGACTTCGCCTAAATCGAATCTCGATCAAGGTGGGATGAGCGAGTTCCTTGAGGTCGGATCTCGACCAGACTCGAACGGGACTAGAACCCCGGGTACTGACCGTGAAAGTAGGCCATGGATAGGGCAGACTGAAGGTCACGACCTCGCACTCGAGGCGTTCCTTAGACGGGTAGTCATGAACATCCTGGTGATTGGAGCAGGTGGTGTCGGCGCCTCGATGGCGTCCATCGCCGAAGACCGTTCCTTCTTTTCATCGTTCACGCTTGCCGACATTTCGGTTGAGTCGGCGCAACGAGCGATCGACGAACTTGATGATCCTGGGCGGTTCCGCGCTGCGAGTATCGATGCTCGGAACGAAGCCGACATTGTTGCCCTGATCGCTGAGACCAATGCCGACATCGTCGTGAATGCATGCGACCCGCGTCTCAACGAACCAATCTTCAACGCGTGTTTTACTGCCGGCACGAACTATCTCGATATGGCGATGAACCTCAGTGAGCCTCATCCCACCGATCCGTATAACCAAGTAGGTGTTCCCCTTGGCGCCGCTCAGCTCGCCGCCGACGAAGCTTGGCGCGAGAAAGGCCTGCTGGCGATTGTTGCCATGGGCGTCGAGCCGGGCCTCTCTGACATCTTTGCTCGGTATGCGGCCGATCATCTCTTCGACACGATCGATGAAATCGGTATCCGTGATGGCTCCAACCTTTCGATCGATGGCTACGACTTTGCTCCCACGTTCTCCATCTGGACAACAATCGAAGAGTGCCTCAATCCTCCGCTCATTTGGGAGAAGAAGCGCGGATTTTTCACGACTGAATGCTTTAGCGAGCCAGAGGTCTTCAACTTTCCTGCGGGTATTGGTCCGATCGAATGCGTCAACGTCGAGCACGAGGAAGTTCTGTTGGTTCCGCGCGAAGTCGATTGCGAGCGCGTCACGTTTAAATACGGGCTTGGCGCCGAGTTCATCGACTGGTTGAAGACATTCGCGTATTTGGGTCTGGACTCAACGGAAAAGATCAAAGTTGGCGACGCCATGGTCGCGCCGCGTGATGTTCTCGCTTCGTTGTTGCCAAATCCAGCCGAACTTGGGCATCTCATGCATGGAAAGACCTGTGCAGGCACCTGGGTTCGTGGAACCTTCGACGGCCAGCAGCGCGAGATCTACCTGTATCACGTCGCCGATAATGAAACCACGATGCGCGACTGGGGTTCACAGGCGGTGTTGTGGCAGACCGCAATCTGTCCGGTTGTTGCGATCGAACTTCTTGCCAGCGGCGGTTGGGTCGGTACGGGCGTACGCGGTGCCGAGGCCTTCGACGCTGCTCGCTATCTCAACCTTCTCGGCGAATACGGTTCTCATCACGGGATCCTCGAGATGGGTCCAGGCCTTTGGCCCAGCCCGAAGGCAACGGGTCAGCCGGGATGGGACCGACCAGTGAAACGAGCGATTAAGCCGTAATCGGTTGCTCGAACGGCCGTAGATGGTTCGAGGCGTTGATCCTTAAGGACGCCTCAAGGGTCGCTCAGCGCGATTAGCGAACGACGAACGTTCCATTGATGAGGTCGTAGGTGATGTCCACTCGGTCGACGGTGTCGATTTCGTGAGCGAGCATCACCGTCGTTCTTCCCACTCGCGAGGCCAGAATCGCATTAAGCACTTCGAACCGAAGTGCTGGCTCCAAGTGCTCGGTCGCTTCGTCAAGAACGAGGATCGGCGCATCGGCAAGCAGGGCACGCGCAATCATGAGGCGCTGACGTTCACCCCCGCTGAGTTCGTCGCCATTCGGTCCGATCGGCGCATCAAGGCCACCGGGACGCGCATCAATAAACGGTAGGAGTCCCGCAGTGCGGCATGCGTCGAGCAGTTCGGCATCGGTCGAATCCCCATTGCCTACAAGGAGATTGTCTCGAATCGTCGTGTCAAAGAGATGATCATCCTGCATGACGACAGCGACGCACGGCCGCGGCAGACCCTGAAGCTCGGCGGGTTGATGCCCATCAATAGAAACAGCCCCGTCTTGGCATGGGAGCAACCCAACCAAAAGTTCTAAAAGCGTTGACTTTCCAGTTCCGGAAGGTGCGGCGATCGCAACCGTTGAGCCGAACGGGATCGTGACCGAAGCATCTACAAAAATCGGGGCTGAATCTCCATAGGCAAACGAAAGATTTGAAACCCTTATGGTCGGGGCTGTTGGGACCTGTTGGGGTGTGATGCTCTGGGTTCGTTCCGCAGGTGAAGACGTTGTCGACGTGCCGGCGATCGCGAGAATTCGAGCAGCGGCTTCGTCGGACTGTGCTCGGAAGTCAGGTGCCAGAAGTAGTGGGCCGAGAGCTTCAAATGATGCAAGTGCAACGAGTGGAACTGCGGCAAGCCAATAAATGTCCGCTGCAGAAACTTCTGTTGTTCGAAGTGCGGCAACGATCACGAGCACACACATGCCAGTGAGAGCGATGACGGCAACGCCGAGCAGCGCTCGAATGCGGGCCAATTTTCTGGAGACGAGAGACTCCTGCAGATCAAAGTGCCTGATTGATTCGGAGAGTTGATCAGCCCGTCCCCAGATGGTGAGCGTCTCGAAGCCATCGATCAACTCGGTCGCTTCGGTGAGGCGTTGAGCGCGTAGCCGTATGAGTTGAGCAGACAGCTGTCGAGTTCTCGACCACAGCACCGGCGGAAGAATTAGTGCGCCAGCGAGAAAAAATGCAGTGAGTATGACGGCACTCTGAAAGTTGATCGCCATCAATACGGCGATAGCGATGAGCAATGTGCCGAGTGCAACAAATGGAGGGCTTGAGACGCGCAGGAGTCGGTCCTGCATGGTGTCGACATCGTCAACAAGTCCGGTAACAACATCTCCTCGACGTTGATTGGCAACAAGAGTTGAGTCGGTTTCGATGAGCCGTTCGAAGAGCCAAATCCTCAACCGAGCAAGAACTCGAAAGGTCCCCAAGTGCCCGAGGTAGCGCTCGCAATAGCGGCCGACGACCCGGGTAACGGCGAAGAATCGCACCCCCAGAATCGTGAGGGAGACCGAAGCCGCTGTACCGAGGAGTGCAGATTTCGTGAGGAGATACAAGGCAAATGCAAAGAGGCCGATTCCGGAACCGATTGGGATGATCCCGAGTAGAGAACTGAGGACCACCCATCGGTGGGTCTTGCCGATTTTTTTGAAGAGGAGTCGACCCGGAGACGTTGTTGTCATTGGGGTACCTCAACAATTCGCCCGTTTGTGAGTTCAAGAATTCGATCAGCGAGCGAGAGGGTTGCTTCTCGATGAGCGACGATGACGGCTGTTCGGTTCTCAAGGAATCCCCCCAGAGAACTGATCATTTCGCGTTCGGTAATCGGATCAAGGTGGGCGGTGAACTCGTCAAGTAGCACCAGTGGTGCATCACGAAGGACTGCGCGAGCGATTGCCAGACGCTGACGCTGTCCTCCGCTAAGGGTTGCGCCTTCTTCTCCGATTCGTGAATCGATTCCGAGTGGGAGTTCCGCGACGAATTCTGAAGCGAGAGCAAGATCGAGGGCGTTATGAATCTGATCGGTACTAGCGCTTCGATTGGAGAGGGCGATGTTGTCTTTCACTGAAGAACTAAACATGAATGGGTTCTGAGGAACAGAGGTGATGCTCCGAAGCCATTCCTGCGGATCAATGTCGGTCAGTGGTCTGTTGTCGATCGTGATCTGACCGTGAGTTGGTGCAAGGCGTCCGAGAAGTAGGCCAAGAAGGGTGCTCTTTCCGATTCCGCTAGGCCCAACCAGCACGACGTTTTCTCCAGCGGTGATCGTGAAGGAAACGCTGTCGAGAACGAGTTGATCGCTTCCTGGATGAAAGAAAGAAACGTTTTCAAATCGAATGCTCGGCGGTCGCGTAGGTGGGGCCGGTGAGACCGTTGAGGGCGAGGTTTGCTTCATCTCCAGCGCTGTGAGGTCAGGGAGTTGTTCGAGTGCGGCGTTCCCTGCTTGACCGGCGTGATACTCAATCGCCAAGTTGCGGAGTGGAGCGAAGAACTCGGGTGTGAGCATCAGCACCGTAAGGGCTGTGCCGAATCCCATGTTTCCCTCCACCAATCGGAAACTGACTTGAACGGCCACTAACGCCGTTGCGGCGGTTGCAGCCCACTCAATAACCAGAGAGGTCTGGAATGCAGTGCGAAGCACGCTCATTGTCGTGCGTCCGAATCGATCGCTGACATCTTCGATCGCAGTGACGCTTTCGGTGGCGCGCCCGAAGACTTTGAGTGTGGGGATGCCTCGAACCATGTCGAGATAGAAAGATCGCAGCCAACCGAGTTCGCGGAACCGTTGCTCGGAAAGCTCGCGGGTTCGAGATCCGATGACCGCGAGCAAGAGAATCAGCATCGGTCCCGCGAAGATCAGGATCAACAACGTCCATGGATCAAGCAACCCAATTGTTAGAAAGACGACTATTGGAAGAACTGCAGCAACCGAACGCGCAGGCAGAAATTTCGCCACGTAGTCATCAAGTGAGTCGACTCCTGGCCCCAAGAGCGTGCTGTCGATGCCGGTTGATGTCAGTTCGTCTCGGTTCGCGCTCCAGCGTGAAGTAAGGGCGGCTCGGACACCGGATCGGAGTTGGCTGCTAGATGTCGCAAGTACCTGAGAACTTACGAAACTGAAACCGATACGTAAGGCGAGAAAACCTGCGAGTGCGTAGAGCGCCGGAGCATACGGTCGACCCTGAACGAAATTGGAAATTGCGTATGCCAGTGCAATGGTCCAAGCCACGAGTGCAATGGATTCGAGGATGCTCAGCACAACGCCGGTGACGTAGAGGCGCCGAGCACTAGGAACGATCGCTAGGAGTTCCTTGGAGCCCATGGGTTGTGACGGTACCGCGTCGGTGGAGGTTGGACTCAGTAGCTCTCGTCGTCGAGCTCGACCTTGCCGCGGAAGAAGAAGTAGACGCCGGCGGTGTAGAGAAGAACGAATGGCATGCCCATAAGGGCGATTACAAACATCACCGTGAGTGTTTCGTTCGCAGCGGAGGCATTTTGCACGGTGAGGTCATATGCGCTGTTCGTCGTGGAGCGCAGCATGACTGGATACATCCCGGAAGCGATAGCTCCGAGGAGCAGGGCGATCATGGTTGCTGAAGCAAGGAAGGCACTGAGGTAGGCCCCACGCCTGAGAAAAAGCCAGGACGTCGCTATGGAAGCAAAAGCCAAGACGGGGAAAATTGCTGTCCACGGGCGATCTTTGAAGTTCTGAGTGAACTGTTCGTCTCGCAAAAGAGTCCAAATGATGAGTGCCGTCATTAGGACAAAGAACGTTATGAGCAACTTGGGAATGAGGGACTTGATCTTCTCGAGTAGCTCGCCATCGGTTTTCTGTGTGAGGAAGATCGCGCCATGAAGTGAGAACATCGCCACTGAAACAAGCGCAAGAGCGAGCGAGTAGGGGTTCAATAGGTCGAGGAGATCGACGCTCATGTTCCCCTGTTGGTCAAGCGCCACTCCAAGGATGACGTTGCCGAGAGCGACGCCCAGCAGGATCGTGATCCCGTAGGAAGAAATTGTGAAGGTCCAGTCCCAGAGCGAACGCCACCAGGCTTCGGGGCGTTTTGACCGGAACTCAATGGCGACTGTTCGCAAGATGAGAACCATGAGGACAAGCATCATTGCGAGATAGAAGCCACTGAAGAGTGAGGCGTAGACGACCGGGAACGCGGCAAACAAGGCGCCGCCGCCGAGGACGAGCCATACCTCGTTACCGTCCCAGACGGGGCCGATTGCATTCAGGAGAATGCGGCGATCGTGGTCATTGCGAGCAACGATCGGCGAGAGCATGCCGACGCCAAGGTCGAAGCCGTCGAGAATGGCGTATCCACTGATGATGAAGATGTAGAGCACGAACCATGTCGTTTGAAGCCACATGGTCACTTACCTCCGCTAGAGACGCGTGAACGTCGACGAAAGATCTCACCGAATGAGTCAGGCAGCGATTCTGTTTCTTCCGAATCCTGTGGCGGGGGAGGCCCTTCTTTGATGCGTCGATCAAGAAGACGAAGGAAGACGATAAACACCACGATGTAAAGAACGACAAACATCGCGATCGAGAAGACGACCTGTGCGAACGTGACGTTTGGCGAATACGCGTCTTCGGTTCGTAGAACCTGCCAAACGATCCATGGTTGTCGACTGAATTCTGCAGTCCACCAGCCTGCGATTGTGGCGATCTCGGTGAGTACGACCGAGGAAACCAAAACCCAGAGCAACCAGCGCTGGTCCCAGATTTTTCGTTTCCAGACCCAAAACCCGCATGCGGTCAGGCCGATGAGGACAAACAGCATCCCGAGGTTGATCATGACGTGGTACACCTGAAAAACCAGGCTGACATTGGGCCAGTCGTCGCGTGGGGTGGCCTCGAGGCCGGTTACGGGGGCGTCGAAGCTCTTCGTGGTGAGCAAACTGAGCAGACATGGAATGTGGAGGCCTGTCGTCTTTTCCTCATCCGGATTGGTCCAGCCAAGCAAGAACATTGGCGCGCAGGATTCCGTTTGGTAGAGACCTTCCATGGCCGCCAATTTCGCGGGCTGGTCTCTCGCAACTTGTGTGGCTTGGTTGGCGCCGAATACAGCCACCTGCAGTAGCGCGACCACGGCGAAGACCGGTAACGCAACACGAATCATTGTTTTCGCAAGTTCAACGTGGCGTTTCTTCAGTAGGTAGTAAGCGCCGACGCTAAGAACGAGCGAGGAACCAACCATCCAACTCGCTGCGATGACGTGGAGAATTCGTGGAGTGAATGATGGGGTGAAGACGACGTCGGAGAAGCTCGTCATGAACGCTTGGGGGCCTCGACCGACGTCTCTGACTTCGAAACCCTGTGGCGTCTGCATCCAAGAGTTCGCCATAACGATCCAAAATGCGCTGAATGTGGCTCCAGTGACGACCATCGTGGTGGCGAAGAGCCACATGCGGTTGCCAAGACGGGTGCCGCCAAAGAGCATGAGGCCCAAGAAGCCTCCTTCAAGCATGAAAGCAAAGATTCCTTCGGCGGCGAGAAGACTCCCGAAGATGTTTCCGACGAATCGTGAATATCGCGACCAGTTGGTACCGAATTCGAATTCTTGGACGATGCCGGTGGCGATGCCCAGAGAAAAAATCAGCCCGTAGATCTTCACCCAGAAGGTTGAAAGCTGGCGCCACTTGGGGTCTTTTGTGCGAACTGACTTGACCCCAAAGATGATCAGGATGAGTCCCACGCCGAGCGAAAGCGGCGGGAAGATGAAATGAAACGACACCGTCAGCGCGAATTGGATTCGATGCAGGTCTTCAACGCTCATGGCGGACTGCTCTCATTGCGCACTGCCCGGGATATCCAGGCCGACCTGATGGTAGTGAGCCAGAAGGGTGTGCACCGGACTGCTCCGATCTGGCGGGTTCCGGGCTGAACTGGACGACAGGCGCCTCTGGCTCTGATGGTTGGTCACGTGGACATTTCGGTGACACCATGCAGTGCTGCGGCAGCATGGCGGAAAGGCGAGCCAGTGCTGGCCAAGAGGTGTTTCCCAACGGGCTGTGAGGACGTATGTACGAAGATCAGGATTTGGCAAAGCGCACCGAGGAATTGGTCGAAGAAAATCGCGACATCCTCGAGGATCAGTTCGCATTTCGGGGCAAGCAATACGACGCCGGGTTGGCCATGGTGCATTTCCCGGAGGGCTACGGCGGTCTCGGCGGTAATCGCGGTCAACAAGCGGTAATCGATGAGGTCCTTCGCTCCTACGGCGTTACGTACGAAGACCTGCGCATTAACCCGATCGGTATCGGCATGGGCGCCCCTACGATCCTTGCTTACGGCAGCGAAGAGTTGAAGCAAAAACATCTTCGTAAAATTTTCACTGGTGAAGATGTCTGGTGTCAGCTGTTCTCGGAACCGACACACGGATCCGATGTCGCTGGTATCCCGAGCCGCGCTGTTCGTGACGGCGACGAATGGATCGTCAACGGTCAGAAGGTGTGGACGACGCTTGCTCACACTTCGAATTACGGAATGCTTCTCACTCGGACCAATCCTGACGTTCCAAAGCACAAGGGACTCAGCTATTTCGTGCTCGATATGCATGCGCCTGGCGTCGAAGTACGCCCGCTCTACCAAATGACTGGCGAAGCGGAATTCAATGAGGTCTTCCTTACTGATGTGCGCATCGATGACTCGCTGCGTCTTGGCGACGAGGGCGATGGTTGGCGTGTGGCAATTACAACGCTGATGAACGAGCGAGTTGCTCTTGCCGGTGGCCCGGCACCCCAAGGTTCTGGCCCGATCAAGGAACTCATGAAGTTATGGGCAGCGCGAAAGTCGGAACTCTCGCCGGTTGAAGTTGATATCTGGCGTGATCGAGTGATGGCCCTATGGGTTGAGGCTGAAATCGTTCGCCTTACGAATGCACGCGCAAAGCAGTCTGCTGTTGGCGGGAATCCCGGTCCCGAAGGTTCAGTGAGCAAACTTGCCTCTGCCGAGCTTTCGAAGCGGGTCACGGCCGCAGTCGTGGACCTTGAAGGTGCCGCCGGCATGCTGCACGAACCCGGTTATCCGATGACTCGTTCGTCGGATGGCATGTCCACTCGAACCGGCCGATTCCTGCGAGCACGTGCCAACACGATCGAGGGCGGAACCTCGGAGATCATGCGCAACATCCTCGGTGAACGGGTTCTTGGCCTGCCGGGTGATGTGCGCGTTGATACCGAAGTTTCGTGGAGCGAGATCCCAAAGTGAGTTCCTCAGTCGAAGTGACGAAGCCGGAACCGCACATCACGGTGGTTCGCCTCAACCGCTCCGATCGGCTCAACGCGATTTCGTTTGAACTCGTCACTGAACTTCACGACACGTTCGACGCAATTGCAGCTGACGTGGATTGCAAGGTTGTGATCTTCACCGGAGCGGGCAGAGCCTTCTGCGCCGGTCTCGACCTGAAGGACTTTGGAACGCCGCCGAACCCAGGAGAGCATCCTCATATGCCCGCGGGTGTCGATGCTCAAACGTTTATGTCGAACCTCACGGTCCGGATGCGCGATCTTCCGCAGGTCATTATCGCAGCAGTAAATGGCCCAGCATTTGGTGGGGGATTGGCCTTGGCCTGTGCCGCCGATATTCGCGTTGCGTCGACTTCCGCAAAGTTCTGTTCTGCGTTTATTCGCACGGGTCTTTCGGGAACCGATATTGGAATCACCTATTTGCTTCCCCGATTGATTGGAAACGCAAACGCGTTCGACCTCATCCTCACCGGTCGCGACATCGACGCAGAGGAAGCGTTGCGTATGGGTTTGGTATCGCGAGTTGTGACGGACGAGGAACTACCAGAACTCGCGCTGAGCTACGCGCGCGGAATGTCCTCATATACCGCTAGTGGACTGCGCACCACGAAAGAGGTGTTGTGGCATAACTCTGAAGCGTCAAGTCTCACGAGTGCTATCGCACTTGAAGCGCGTAATCAGAATCTCCTTAATTATGCGCCAGATGTGCGTGAGTACATGAACAACTACCGAAAGAAGACCACCGGCTGATTTCGATGTAGCTAGCGAATCGTGCCTAAGTGGACGACGTACCACTGGCCACGCCATGAAATCATTGATTCGATCGGTATCTGCACGTTTTTTCCGTCGACAGTGAAATTCATTTGAGTCTTGAAGACCCGCCAATATGGTCCGACGTTGTACTCGACGCCGGGCTTGATCCAAGTGGCAGTGTCGGGGACCTTGGCGCCGGTGAAGACGGCGGACTTCGCATTTGGTCCGAGTTTCTTGTTGGCGGTAGCGACGTCCTCCCTGAACGCCTTGATCAGACGATTGTTCCAATCGGCGGCAGGGTCGGTGTTCTTTTTCGTCTGTTTGTACGCAGCCACGGGGAAGAA
>JBIIVE010000103.1:0-6328 GCA_044339605.1 Acidimicrobiales bacterium | reverse complement strand
AATCGAAGATGATGGCGGCCACACTGGAAAACTTTGGCGACTCGATCAAGGCGTCCGTTCCGCTGCATCGAATCGGCGAACCATCCGATATGGCCGGCACCGCAATCTTCTTGTCCTCGAAGGCAGGCGCTTACATCACCGGCGCGGTCATTCCCGTCGACGGCGGACTGCTGCTCTAAGTCTTCGCCTGACTTAGGTCAGGAAAATGAAGGCCACCAGCATGGCCACAACAAAGATCACGGCAAGCACACCGATGATTTTTGTAAGCAGACCATTGCCTGGGTGCATAAGCCCGAAATCGAGAACATCCTCGCGGCTGCGCTTGAGCCGATAGGCGTCATTCTGCGGAGTACCGACCTTGGGAAGGTGGTGCTGCGGTTTACGGGGCTTTTGAGTCTTCTTGTGGTTGGCCACGGCGAGACGATAGCCCCCTACGCTCAGGCCCATGACCGATCTCGGCCCCATGCCGCCCACCCCTGATATTGGTCCGGTCGCGCCCGACTGCGGAAGCCTGCAACCCATCGCCCCAAATGTGTGGGCCTGGATCGGAAATGGCACCGGCAACGCTGGCGTCGTCATTGAAGACGACGGCATCACCGTGATCGACACACTCTTGGCCCCTTCGGCCGCCCGTGCGCTGAATAACGAACTTGCCGACCGCTTCGGTCTGCCCATCAAACGCGTTGTCTATACAAGTAGCCATCTCGATTCAGTTGGCGGCTCGGCGGTGTTTTGGATGGCCGCTCGTTATGGCCGCACCCAAACCAACGTGCTGCTCGACCAGCCCGCCCCCATCGAGGCGTACAAGCGACTCTCCCCTGCGTTCGCTCACGATTACGACACCAACCCGCGCACCGCCGAAGTTCCATTCTCAACACGACCCGTCTCGCATGTTGTCGATGCTGCGGCCTGGCTCACCCCCGTTGTGCTCGCTCTACCCGTGAGCGGTCAGCAATCGGAGAATCTTGTGGTGCTCGTGCCATCGGCGGGCGTGATGTTCGCCGGTGCATTCGCAACGATTGGCACGACACCGAACGCATGGGACGGCAACCCGGCTGTGTGGGCCGACACCCTCGGTGAACTCTCCGATCAGGCAACCGTGATCATCCCCGCTCATGGCCCAGTCGGCGCGCCACGGCACCTGCATCTCCTGCAGGCCTATCTCTACGCGTGCGATGACGCTGACGGCGACCCCGCACGCATTCCGGCCGGCCCGTGGGATGAATGGTCCGGGCGCGATCTCGATGCCGTGAATGTGGAGCGCGCCGCTCGCTTGGCAAACGACGACCACGGTGTTCCCCGTACGATGCTTGAACGGTTGGGTATGGGGGGCGACTAATGGACGAAGCAAAAAGCAATCGACCAGAGGAGTGGGTCAGGCCCGAGGTCGAACAGGTTGCCGTTGCCGCCGCCACTGTTGTTCTCATTCGTGACGCGTCAGAGGGAATCGAAGTCCTTCTTGCCCGACGCAATTCCAAGATCTATTTCGCCGGCGGCGCGTGGGTGTTCCCCGGCGGACGTATCGATGCCGAAGACCACGGCACCAACTTTGCTGGTGAACATTTCGACGAAGCGCACGAAAACTTTCTCGACGTTGCCCGCCGAGCATGCGTGCGTGAAGCAGCCGAAGAAGCCGACGCACTCATCAACGCCGACGACCTTGTGTTCATGTCGCACTGGACTCCCCCGCTCGAAGCACCAAAGCGTTTCTCGACCTATTTCTTCATGGGTCCTGCCCCTACCGAAACGCTCACTGCCGACGGTGGCGAGATTCACGAGCTCGCATGGATGCGCCCAGCCGATGCAATGCGCCAGCGCAACGAAGGCCAGATCGAATTGATTCCGCCCACGTTCATCACGCTCGCACTGCTTGCACCCTTTGCAACTGCGACTGAAGCTCTCGCGCATTACCGCGATAACTCACCGGAATTCTTTGTCACGAAGTTCACTCGCAAAGACGGCTACAACATCGCGCTGTATGCGGGTGATGCGGGTTATGAGGTTGGCGATGCATCTGTGCCAGGCCCACGCAATCGACTTCTCATGGGCGAAGGCGATTGGGTCTACGAACGCGACGTGTAGTGCGCCGCGGCCGGAACTAACAGCCGCACATCCCGCCGCCACAACCGTGGCCACCAGCACGAGGCATCGGTGCGGGCGCAGGTGCTGACGAACTCGACGAACCACCCACCGTTGCGAACACGCTCAACAGTCGACGTGAACCAGCGTGACCATTCGGGCAATCGATGGGATCGGACGCTTCGGCCATTGGGCGACGCGCCTCAAACGTGGTGTCGCATTCTGGGCACTTGTAGTCGTACGCCGGCATGAGCAAACCCTAGATCAGTGCGGAACCATGCCGCCGTCGGCGAGGATGACCTGACCGGTGATGAAACTGCCAGCATCGGAGGCCAGCAACAGCGCCGGGCCCACCATTTCGTCGGCATGAGCAGCGCGCTTCATAGGTGAGGCCGCTGCCATCGAGGCCTGAGCCTCGGGAGAGTTCGCCCTCACCATGTCGGTGTCGACGGTGCCAGGAGCAAGGGCGTTGACGCGAATGTTCTTCTTTGCCAGACCACTGGCGAACGAACGAGTGAACGACATAAGCGCAGCTTTCGCTGCGGCGTACATCGACACCTGCGGACCAGCCAGGAACGCGCCGGCACTAATCACATTGATGACTGACGCGTGTTCGCTTTGTTCGAGATACGGAAGCGCCGCCTGGATCAGGAACATCGGGCCACGCAGATTGACTTCGAACTGTTTGTCCCAGGCCTCGGGAGTGAACTCGCCAATCGGCATGGCCAAACCAGTTGCTGCGTTGTTCACGATGATGTCGACGCCGCCGAACTTGGCCACCGTTGCGCCGACCAACCCGTTCAGCGCATCGATATCGCCCATATGCGTTGAGACACCAAGCGCCCGACCACCCCGGGCTGCGCCAGCGGCCAGCACGCTCAGATGCTTTTCGGTTTCTTCGCAAGCATCGGCTTTCCGACTCGCGACCACGACATTGGCGCCGGCACAAATAAGGCCTTCGGCAATAGCCCGGCCGATACCCCGAGTTCCGCCCGTGACAATGGCGGTGCGACCGGTGAGATCAAACAAAGCGTCGAATTTCTGCGAGTCCATGGCCCGAACCTAACCGGACAGGCAGGGTGCGAGGGTGCGGAATGGTAGAAACTCCTTATGACAGCACCGACCTACGCAGACGATCCCAACGGCATTCTCGGCACCGACATCCTGTTCGAGATTTCCGACAACGGCGTGGCCACGCTCACTCTCAATCGCCCCGATGCGGCGAACGCCATCACCCCCGATCAGCGCAACCTCACCATTTCACTTATGGAAGGCGCGTCGAACGACCTCAACATACGTTGCGTCGTCATCACCGCAGCGGGCGAGCGCCACTTCTGCACCGGCGCCGACCTTCGCGTCTCAACCATCCCCGTTAACCCTGGCCCGGCCGATGCTCCTGCCAAGGTCCTTGGCGATGTTGGCCGAAACATCAAGCGCGGCGCTCAGCGCCTCATCGCTTCGATCATGGATTGCGAGAAGCCAGTCATTTGTGCAGTCAACGGAACCGCTGCCGGAATCGGCGCACATATTGCATTCGCTTCCGATCTTGTGATCGCCGCCGACAACGCCAAGTTCATTGAAGTGTTCGTGCGTCGCGGCATCACCCCCGACGGTGGCGGCGCCTACATGCTCCCCCGCCTCATCGGCATGCAGAAGGCGAAGGAACTCATCTTCTTCGGTGACGATCTCAAAGCCGCCGACGCCGAGCGAGTTGGTCTCGTGAACAAGGTTGTTCCGCAGGCCGAACTCATGACCGCCGCTGGCGAATGGGCTGGACGTCTGGCCGAATCGCCGACCAAGGCAATCATGTTGTCGAAGTGGCTCCTCAACCGCAGCCTCGACTCCAACCGTCACGGCGCATTTGAAGACGAAGCTTGGGCGCAGGAAATGGCCTCGTACACCCAGGACTTCCAAGAAGGTGTCGCTGCGTTCAAAGAACGTCGCGACGTGGAATACCGCGGCTGGTAATTGCTGGTGTGCTTAGCCGGTGAACTTCGGACCAAGCACGAAACACGCACCGGCGCCGTAACGCTCGAAGACCGAACGCTCGCAGTAGGTGGCCTCGGGGTAATACGCGCCCATGGTGGCGCGGGCGGCGGCGTTTGATTGCGTCATCGGAATGTTCTGCACCGCGTTCGAGAAAGTCGCATTCGGAAGCATGTTGCGCAGAATCAGGTTTCCGTTGGGCTTCAACTCATCGGGAAGCGCTTCGCCGATGGGGCCGAACCACTTCAGCCAGGTTGCATTGTCACGAGCGATTGATGCAGCCGATGGTTGATCTTCCTCGGCGCCGATCACGTAGGTGTAGTACCCCTGCGCATCGAGCGCGGTGACATTGTCGCGAGCGCATTCAACAACTGGTGCCGGCGTCACGAGAAGATTCGTACACATCGACCAGTATCGAAGTTGCTGTTCGGGATAAAGCCCCTGGTCCGGCGTATCGGGGTAACTCGGTGCCAAACCACGAACGATGGCAAGCCGGCCCGGCTTCCATGACGTTGTGGCATACACATACTTGTTGTCGGCATTCGGGAAAAGACCACCGCCACCTGAGAACGAGAACTCAGGAACTTCGGCTGGCGGAATCGCGTCGGCAATCGCCTGTCCCATAATCAGCGCAGCAAGGGCAACGATCGCCGGTTCAGCGCCAAACGTGGTGCAACCGGTTTTTGTCACGCTGTTCACTGTGATCGACGGAATCGGAACACCACCGCTCGGACTGTTGGCATCGAACGGCACGTACACGCGAATCAGCAACCAGCCAATGCCCGGGATCGCATCGATCTCACCGGCAACCGGCGAGATGACCTGTGGCGTGTTCGTGACATTCACGTTCACCGTGTAGTTACGCGGCGTACCCGTGAGCGACTGCCCATCGAGGAACGGATTGATGCTGCCCGCATCGGGAACAATCGCCGTGTCGCGCAAACCACCAACGCTGGAACCAGATTCGTTATAAGAGTTGAACGACATGTACCGGGCGTAGGAGAACTCACCGGTGATCGTGACGACATCGCCGAGCGAGAAGTTGGTGGGCATAGCCCAGTACGTCGAGTTTGTGTCTGGATAGGCAACGTTGGCGTCTTCCTGATTCACGATGATCGGGAATGCACAGGTTGGGTCGATGATTGCCGGAGCGATCTGTGCGGCTGCAGAAGGCGACACCGTTGCCAAAGCGGCAAGCGTTGCGAGCGCAAGGGCTACAGCGAGACAACGCTTGAACAGCTTCATGACAACGGCTCTCCGGTCAGTGAGGAATGCAGTAGTCGAGCAACGGTCTCGATCATCGCTTCGCGAGTCGTGCCGCGCTTTTCGAAACCTTCCCGGTAGTTAGGAAGTCGATCCAGAGCCGCAAGCATTGCACCTGCCGTTGCTTCAGCATCGATTGCCTCAGCAATTTTTCCTGAATCTTGGGCGATGCGAACCTTGGCGACCATCGCAGTCATGAATGGTGCGTTGTAGTCGCGTCGAACCTGGCGAAAGCGCTCATCGCGCTCATCGGCGCGAAGCAACAGCACCCGCAATACCGCAGCGTTCTCATCCCAAAAGTCGGTGTAATCAGACACTGCTTGACGAGCGAGGTCGAGGCCCAAAGGCCCCGACCAATCGCTTTCGAACTGCATCTGAATGGGTGCAACCTTCTCTGGCAACTCAAGTGCCAACGCGAAGATCGCATCTTCGACATCGGCGAAGTACTGGTAAAAGGTCGCCGGCGAAGTTCCGACTTCTCGAGCAACATCCATCGCCTTCACGTCGAGTGCGCCCTGGTCGCGCAGCAGCGCGGCGGTGGCTTCGAGAATGCGGCGACGCGTTTGCAGCGCCCGCTCCCCGATTACTCGACCGTCTGTGGCGGTGGTGTCACTCATGCGGGTCGTTCGCCGATCAGGTTCCGTGAACCGGGAACGGTGCAGGGGCGGCGGTGACGAGATCGTCGACAACTGCGCCGATTTCGGAAGGATCCCACTTGGCGCCCTTGTCGAACTCGGCGCCTACCTGCCAACCATCAGCAAGGCTGATGAGACCACCGGCGCATTCGAAAACGCGACCAGACACGTTGCAATCGCCGCTACCGAGCCACACCACGAGCGGGCTGATGTTGGCCGGGTCCATGGAGTCGAAACCGGATTCGGGCTTGGCCATCATTTCGGCAAAGGCCTCTTCAGTCATACGGCTACGAGCTGATGGAGCAATCGAGTTGGCATTCACACCAATGCGTCCGAGTTCGGCAGCGATATTGATCGTAAAGGTT
>JBIIVE010000030.1:0-22341 GCA_044339605.1 Acidimicrobiales bacterium | reverse complement strand
TGGTCGGCTCACCGATCTGGCTCGTATTGGCGCTATTGCGTCCACCGAGGGCATTCGTTTGTTGTTGTCCGACAGCACCAATGCCGAAGAGCACGGACATGCTGCGTCAGAAACCTCGGTAGGCGCGGTGCTGTACGACCTTTTCCATCGTTACGAAGGCCGACGCATCATCACGACCTGCTTCGCTAGTCACATCCATCGCGTTCAGCAAATCGCCGATGCTGCAATTTCTTTTGATCGCGTTATTGCCACGATGGGCATGTCGATGAAGAAGAACGTTCGCATGGCTCGCGAAATGGGTTTGCTGAACATCCCTGAATCGCGCCTTATGGATATCGCCGATGTTGGCGATCTTCCTCCTGAAAAAGTTTGTGTGATTTCGACTGGTTCACAGGGCGAACCAATGTCAGCGCTTGCTCTTATGGCAGCAAATGAGAACCGTTGGCTCACACTCAGTGGTACCGATGTTGTCATCATGAGTTCGCACCCGATTCCTGGCAACGAAACAGACGTTTCGAAAGTCATCGATGGTTTGGTGCGTGCGGGCGCTGAAGTCGTGCACTCGGGCATTTCCGATGTCCATGCATCGGGTCACGCCAAAGCCGAAGATCTCAAGATGTTCTTGTCGATTGCGCGACCCGAACATTTCATTCCTGTACACGGCGAGTACCGCCATCTTGTTGCCCACGCGAAGTTGGCTCGCACGATGGGTGTCGCTGCATCGAAGATCATCGTGTGCACCGACGGCGACCAAGTGACTCTCGACGACACGGGTCTTCGTCCCACGGCTCAGGTTCCATCTGGCTATCTCTACGTCGACGGCATCCTTGGCGACGTGGGTTCAGGCGTTCTGCGCGACCGTCGAGTACTTGCCGAAGAAGGCGTCGTAGTGGTCATCGTTGGTGTCGACATCGAACACGGCACCACCATGATTGGCCCCGAAATCATCACCCGAGGCTGGGTCCATGCTCCCGAGGCAGAGGAACTCCTCGATCAGTGCGCCGATCAGGTGCGCGAGGCCATCGCCGATCTCTTCCGCAATGGTCGCACCGATATCGAGAACGTCCAGAGGGTCGTCCGGCGGGCGGCGGGCCGTTTCGTGAACGAAAAGACCAAGCGGCGGCCGATGATCGTGCCCGTCGTCATGGAAGCCTGAGCCGGCGTTCGCCCCTAGGGTTTCCGCCGCGTACCCTTGCGCCATGCCTGATGTGCCCGTTTCACTCACTCCAAAAGTTCCTGCCGAGATTCGCGACCGGCTTACGCCTGAAGCGGCCCGCTCTGCCATCCGTGCGGCGGGTGTTGCACTGCTCGATGAACGCCGCCAACTGAGCCTCGAGGAACTCGCTGAACTTGCCGATGTTCCCGATTCGGCAGTGCCGGCCCTCGCAGCGCTTGCCCACGAAGTCCGTCTCGAATGGTGTGGCGATACGGTCGAGGTCGAAGGCATTCTTTCCGCCAAGACCGGTGGCTGCCCCGAAGATTGTCACTTCTGCAGTCAGTCGGCGAAGTTCGAATCTCCAGTTCAAGCGATGCCATTCCTCGACACCGCCGACGTGCTTGCCGCTGCGCGAGAAACCGCTGCACTCGGCGCCACGGAATTCTGCATCGTGCTGGCCATCCGTGGACCAGATGAACGCACAATGGATCGCATCTGCGAGCTTGTTCCGCTTGTCCAGGACGAAGTCGGCATCAATGTCGCTGTAAGCGCCGGGATCGTGACCGAGGCACAGGCAAAACGATTCGCCGAGGTTGGCGTTCATCGTTACAACCACAACCTTGAGACGGCGGAATCCTTCTTTGAAAACGTGGTGACCACGCACACATGGGCGGAACGTTTCGACACCTGCCAACTCATTCGCGAGCAGGGCATGGAACTGTGCTGCGGAGTTCTTCTCGGGATGGGCGAATCAGTCGATCAGCGTCTGGAACTCATCGGTCAATTGCGTGCCGTTGATCCCGCTGAGGTTCCTTTGAACTTCCTTAATCCTCGCCCCGGTACGCCGTTCGCCGGACTTCCGCTTACTGAACCGCTTGAGGCCATTCGCTGGATCTCGTTGTTCCGACTCGGCCTCCCATCGGTCATCCTGAGGTACGCGGGCGGACGCGAAGTCACCTTGCGGGAACTTCAAGCACTTGGCCTCACCTCAGGAATCAACGCTCTCATCGTGGGCAACTACCTGACGACGTTGGGACGTTCACCCGAAGAAGATCTGCAGATGCTGTCTGATCTTCAGATGCCGATCGGCGCGCTGTCCAAGGCCATTTGAGAGTGAACGACACGTACTGCCGTTGGTGCGGCACTGCGATGGTCGAACACCCCGATATTGCCTGTCGGCGCGAACTTGATCCACCCCGGTTCTGTCCGGAATGCGGGCGTCGTTTGCGTGTGAAGGTACATACCGCTGGTTATGAGGCCGCATGTCGCGACCATGGTGACCTGCTCGACTAACTGCTGGGGCAGGACTGCACGACTGCTCCGGTGGGGGCAATGGGATCAGGCATCGGCTTGCCTGCGAATCGATTACCTATCCAGTTGACCATCGAAGTGAATGACGGAGCGATCACGCCAGCGTGTGATTGACCGGCAAACACCCAACGTTGTTCGACCTGACCGATCTTGCACAGTTGATCAAACAACGCGGCGGAGGAAACGACGGGGATCTGTTCATCGTTTCCACCGTGAATGATGAGCAGTGGCACAGGGATCGGTGCGGTGAAGGTTCCGGGGTCGTTGTCCTTCAACAACTGATTCCACGCAGGAATCGTTGAGGGATCGGCCTTCTGCAGTTTTGTGAAATCGAGTCCGGCGGCCGCCTTGCCGAGATCGCTACTGCACATCGTGTCCATGTTCTTCAAAAAGTCGAGACCCTCGGGAGTAAGAACCTGAGTGAGGTCGGCCTTTTGGTCGCCGTACGCCGCGTTCATCGCTGCGGCAACCATTGCGATGTAGTGCTTATACGGGCTGGTTTGGAGTGCCGCGTTGACGAGAAGCAACTGTGACGGGGGAGCGCCAGCAACATCGGCGACGAGTTCAATTTCGGGTGCGTAGGTCTTGGCAATGTGTCCGGCGAACATTGCTGCGTGTCCACCCTGGGAATGACCCCAAATAGCGTAACGCTTCGAAGCATTTGCGTTCGGAAAGCTTTGAGCCATACGTACGATGTCGAGGGTGCCTCGTGCTTGGCTCTCGCCAACGATGTACGGATGACGACCTGGCGTGCCGAGGCCTTCGTAGTCGGTGGCGACGACAAGGTAACCAGCGTCGAGAAGTCCGTTCGCCAGGGTGACGAATTCCTCCGGCTTGAGTGACGGCGCGCACGCGTCGGCGATGCCAGTCGTGCCGTGCGCCCATGTGATGATCGGCCAACCGCCGCTTGGCGCGGTGCCGTTCGGGATGAGGATGAGCCCGGTGACCGCGATGGCCTCACCATTGATGTTGGTTGAGAGATACATCACTCGGGACATTGAACCGTTGAGGCCCGGAGCGTCGGCAGACTCGGAACGGATGACGTCGCCAGGCTCGCCTGCGGGCAGGGGATCAGGCACGCCATAGAAATCGGGAAGGTCTGGCGACCCCTTCACCATGGTCTCCGTGCCTCGGTTCGACGAGGACTTCTGATCGTCCGATGAGCAGCCGAGTGCGGCGAACCCGAGGACAGCCGCGAGCAAAATCGCGAGTGAACGCTTGATGGCCATAAATGGTCCTTTCCCCCTGTTGAGGGCACGTTACTGCCGATCCGGTCAAAATCTGGCACTTCTTGGGGCCACCCCCACCTGATCCGCACCGATGTCCGATGAGTTGGGTAACCTCATGGGCGGCGAGCGGAGAAGGGGCCACGTCAGAAACGCGTACCCCTGTGGCCACAAAACAGAGTCCTCCGAAACGATCGACCTCAAAGTCTTCGGCCAACGCCGGATCACGATCGTCCTCGACGCGCAAAGCGTCCAACAAGAACTCCAGCGCGAAGAAGCCCGCCGCCAAGCGGCGTTCCGCCGCGCCCAAGGGTCGGTCATCTGCCGCCGCTCGCCCTCCGGGTCCGGTTCGTGAAGCATTCACTGGTCATGGTCATGACGTATGGGGGGTCGCGCTCATAGCACTTGGGCTGCTGACCGCTCTCGGCGTCTACGGCAACCTTGCTGGTCCGCTCGGCCGCGGGCTGGCAGAGGTTGCCGGTGCACTCGTTGGTGGACTCCGCGTCTTCCTTCCACCCGTCCTTGTTGTTGGTGGCGCGCTGTTGCTGCGCGGCCCTCGAGATGCACAGGGCACTCCACGATTTTCTGCTGGGCGTCTTGGCGTTGGTGTTGCATTGATTTTCATCGCCGTGTCTGGTTTGTTGCATCTGACGCAGGGCCGTCCTGAATTTGGCATGCCTCTCGATGACTTCATTGCTGCCGGTGGTTATGTCGGTGCTGTTGTTGGCGCACCTCTGGAAAAGGCGCTTGCAGTGTGGGGCGCAGCCCTTGTGTTTATTGCGTTGATTGTGGTTGGTCTTGTGATTGCGACTGGTGTCTCTGTGCGCACTGCCGCACGCAAAACTGCTGATGGTGTCAAACCTGTCCAGGGCGTGATGAAGCGCAGTATGGGCTCATTGTTCGAACTCAAGTCCGAAAGTGAAGACGGCGACGATACCGACGACACCATCGTGCCGATCCTTTACGACGGCAGTTCAATTGCTGGGGACGCATGGGATGACGAGGCCGAGCCAATGCTCACCGAACTCATCGACCCCGAAGGCGAACCCGCCGATTCGTTCGACGACGACTCGCTGTTGTTTGTCGCCGGTTCCGACGATGATCCTGTTGCCGACGAACTCGATATTCATGTTCCAACCGGCGATGTGCCACCGGCGAAGTCCGAGCAGCTCACCATGCCGCTTCCAAAAGAACGCAAGGTCAACTGGAAGTTGCCATCGCTCAAGATGCTCGACCGCAGCGTTGCGCAGCAAGTCGACAAGAAGATGGTCGAAGATCGCGGTCGTCTCCTCGAAGCCGCACTCGCCGAACACGGTGTGCACACCAAACTTGTCGGAATGGTCGTTGGTCCGACCGTTACGCGTTACGAACTCGAACTTCTTCCCGGCGTGAAGGTTGCGAAGGTCACGAGCCTCCATAAGGACATCGCGTACGCAATGGCCTCGCCCGATGTTCGCATCCTCGCCCCGATTCCTGGCAAACAGGCCATCGGTGTTGAAGTGCCGAACGACAATCGACAATTGGTTGCAGTCGGAGACATTCTCGCTTCACCCGAAGCCAAGGCCGCGAAGAATGCACTTGAAGTTGCGATCGGTCGCGACATCAACGGACGTTCGGTGTTGGCCGATCTTTCGAAGATGCCTCATATTCTGATTGCTGGCGCTACTGGTGCCGGCAAATCTTCGTGCATCAACTCATTGCTTACGTCGATCTTGATGCGATCGACGCCCGATCAGGTGCGACTCATCCTCATCGACCCGAAGCGAGTCGAACTCGGTCAGTACAACCGACTTCCTCATTTGTTGACCCAGGTCGTCACCAACCCAAAGAAGGCCGCGAACGCGTTGGCGTGGACGGTCAAAGAGATGGAGCGTCGATACGACCTTCTCTCTGATCGAGGATTCCGCGACATCGATGGTTACAACGCTGCATTCGACCGGGGCGAAGTGATTGATGATCCCGATATGGGTCTCGAATTTCATCGACTTCCGTACATCCTCGTTGTGGTCGACGAGCTCAATGACCTCATGATGGTTGCGGCGCGCGATGTCGAAGATTCGATCTGTCGAATCGCGCAGATGGCGCGTGCAGTCGGCATCCACTTGGTGATCGCCACTCAGCGTCCTTCGGTCAACGTCATTACCGGCGTGATCAAAGCCAACGTGCCTGCACGTTTGGCCTTCGCGGTTTCGAGCCTCGCTGATTCTCGAGTCATCCTCGATCAGGGTGGTGCCGAGAAACTTCTTGGCCGTGGCGACATGTTGTTGCTGGGCCCATCGTCGAGCATCGCCCAGCGCATTCAAGGCGCGTGGGTCACCGAAGATGAGGTTCGCGCTGTTGTTGCCTTCTGGCGTCAACAGTCGTCAGACATCACCTATGACGAAACAGTCCAAGGATCCGAGGAGTCATCGACAGGTAGCGGCGCAGGAGCCATGGCCGGCGGCGATGACAGCGATGACGATTTATTGGTCCAGGCGATGGAACTCGTGGTTCGCTCGCAACTTGGTTCAACATCAATGCTGCAGCGCAAACTTCGGGTTGGTTTCGCTCGGGCCGGTCGCCTCATGGACCTGCTTGAACAGCGCGGAGTCGTCGGTCCGTCCGAGGGCTCGAAGGCTCGAACGGTTCTGATGACTCCCGAGGAACTCGACGGCGCGGACTGACGCCTACGATGAAGCGATGACCGAGAGTTTCTGGATCGAAACACTCGGCTGTCCCAAGAACGAGGTCGACTCCGACAAGTTGGTCGGAACGATGCTGGCCGACGGTTTGGTGCCGGCCGAATCCCCTGAGTTGGCCGACGTCGTTGTGGTCAACACGTGCGCGTTTGTCGAGCAGGCTCGCCAAGAATCCATCGACACGATCCTCGGACTCGATTCTGTACGCGCTCCTGGCGCTCGCCTGGTTGTCACCGGCTGCATGGCCGAGCGCTATGGAGAAGAACTCGCTGATGCGTTGCCCGAGATTGATTCGGTTGCTGGGTTCGGAGTCCCGGTCACACTGGGCTCAACTCGCAGTGCAAAAACCTCGTCGTTTGATTTGCTGAATCTTCCTCGGCCGAAGTCCAGTTCTCCGTGGGCCTATGTGAAGGTTGCTGAAGGATGCGATCGCGCTTGCGGGTTCTGTGCGATTCCCTCCTTTCGGGGCAAGCAGCGTTCACGTTCGGTTGACGACATTCTCACTGAGGTCGATGCGCTTGAAGCCCGAGAGATTGTCCTCGTTGCCCAGGACCTCGCGGCGTACGGTCGCGATCAAGGCGTCGGAGAACGTTCAATCGTTCCGCTAATGAACGCAGTGTCGCAACGCGTCGACCGCGTCCGATTGCTGTATCTCTACCCATCCGATCTCACCGATGAACTGATCGACACGATTTGTGGCAGCGGTGTTCCTTATTTCGATCTTTCACTGCAACACGTTTCATCATCGCTGTTGCGAGGCATGAAGCGTTGGGGCGATGGCAAACGGTTCGCCAAGCGCATCGAAGCAATACGCGAACGAGAACCAGCCGCCGCATTCCGCTCGAACTTCATTGTTGGCTATCCCGGAGAGACCGAAGAGGATCACGATCAACTTCTTGATTTTGTCGAGTCAGTGGGTCTTGATTGGTGCGGGTTCTTCCCGTTCTCCCGTGAAGATGGCACTTTTGCAGCGGGTCTCGAACATCAGGTTCCCGAGAATCTCGTTGCCGAACGGCTCGCCGAGCTCACCGCGCTGCAAGATCAAATAACTGCCGCAAAACGTGACGAAATGATCGGCTCGGTGGTCGAAGTACTCGTGGACAGTCCCGGAATCGGTCGAACTTGGCGCGAAGCTCCTGAAATTGACGGCATCGTGATGGTTGCGCCCGACCTCGAACAGGGAAGTTTCGCGACCGTGACCATCGTCAATGCCCTTGGTCCCGACCTCGTCGCCAATGGTGCCGCACCTGCCGAGGATGCCGACTCATGAGCGATCCGTCCTACGGCCCTTCGGCAATTGCAACTCCGGCGAACTACGTCACGATGCTTCGCATTTTGGTGTCGCCACTGCTTTTCGCAATGATCAGCGACAATCCAAGCGGCTGGCTCGTGTGGGCATTATGGACAGCGCTTGCCCTTACCGACGGTGTCGACGGCTGGATCGCTCGTCGTCATGGCACAACCCGAAGCGGGGCATTTCTTGATCCCCTTGCCGACAAGGTCCTGGTGCTCGGCGCGCTCTTTTCACTTGTTGCTGTCGATCGCTTCCCGGCATGGCCGGTCGCGGTGATCGCCGTTCGAGAAGTCTTCATCAGCCTCTATCGCATGTGGTGGGGTCGCCGTGGTTTGGCGATGCCTGCTCGTAAGTCGGCGAAGTTGAAGACGCTCGTGCAGTCGCTGGCCGTGGGTGCAGTGCTCTTCCCGCTTACGACTGATTACCTCTGGCTTGGCGATGGACTGCTTTACCTTGCGACATTCCTTGCGGTCTTCAGTGCGTTTCAGTACGTGTGGGACGGAAGCCGTGCTGCCACCACGATGGAGACGCAGGTCAGCGATCCAACCTGAGTCGTTCTACGATCAGGCCCATGGCTGCGCAACCAACGACAGAGTCCCACGAGTCGCGCAAGCCGCCAGTCGGATTCCTTGAACTCTTTTTCGACCTTGTTTTTGTTGCCTCGACAATGATCCTTTCCAACGAGTTTTCCCGCGATCCATCGTGGGTACTCGCCGGACAATGCTCCTTGATGTTTGCATTGCTTTGGTTGTTGTGGTTCCACATGACGGTGCTTATGAATGTTGAGCGTCAAGACGACCTCGGTCAACGAGGGATCGTGTTTGCATTGATGTTTGTCATCTTTGTGACAACGCTCGTCTTTGTCCGACGCGATGCAACGCTTGATCTCGTTGGTGTGGGATATCTCCTCGCTGTGCTTATCGTTGCCTTTGCCCACCAACGCGCGACAAAGTTGGACGATCCGATCGGAGCGTGGGCTCGATCGCGACGCAACCGGCTTCTCGCTGCCGGTGTGGTGATGTCAATCGGAGTTCTCACTCCTGAGGGGCCTGATGCGTTCCTCTACGGGTTGTCATTTCTTTTACTGGTCGTGCCGACCTCGCTCTCAAGTCAAGTTGGCCGACCGGTTCCTGCAATTGATTCGCATCATCTTTCTGAGCGCGCTGCACTCCTCACGCTGATTGTTCTGGGCGAGTCATTGGTGAAGGCTGCGCTTGTGATTAGTTCCGGCTCAATCGTGTTCTTCGATGGAGTCACGCTTGTTGTGATGTTCGTGATCCTTTTTGGTTTGTACTCGACCTATTTCGACGATGTCCCGGAAGCAGGTATTCAGCCCGGCGCGTTGGCGGGCGAACTCTGGTTACTTGCTCACCTCATCCTGCAACTATCGATCGTGGCGCTTGCCGTTGGCATTTCGAAGTTTCTGCAAGTGGGCGATGCGGGAATTTCTTCGAAGGCCGTTGTGATTCTGATGGTTGCGTACATAGGAATTTTCTCGGGGCTTGCGTTCATCAGTGTGAACGACCGACGCACGCCCAGCTTCTCAACCGTTGGTGTGCATGTCGGTACCGCCGTACTCGCCGGCGTGGCCGGATGGTTGACATTGGGGATCAACTGGGTCGTCCCAAGCGTCTATCTCCTTTTTCTTGCGGGGCTCACTGTCGCCAACGCGTTGCTTTCGTGGCGGGTCCGCCTCACAACCACCGTGCTGCCCGAGGGCGATGAACCGCACTCAGCGTTGACCCAACCGATACCACCAACAAATGCCCTGGAGGGCTTGTCATGAATTGCGAAGTTGTTGCTGTAGGTACGGAACTTCTGCTCGGCCAGATCGTCGATACCAATTCGTCGTGGATCGGCGAACAACTCGCACTCGCCGGAATCGATTGCTTCTTGCAGGTGAAGGTTGGCGACAACTGGGATCGCATCCGTGATGCTCTGCAGATCGCGCTTGATCGAAGTGATGCAGTCATCGTGTGTGGCGGTCTTGGGCCAACACAGGACGACATCACCCGTGACGTCATTGCCGAGGTCATGGGTGTGGAACTTGTAGAAGACCCAGAGGTCATCGAACGACTCCACGAGATCTTCGGCTCTCGGGGCCGAAATATGCCGATGAACAATCTTCGCCAGGCCCAGGTTCCACAAGGTGCGAGCCGCATTGCACAAATGCCAGGCACTGCTCCCGGTCTCATGTGCCCAATCGGCGACAAAGTCATCTTTGCGGTACCCGGCGTGCCTTACGAGATGAAAGAAATGGTCGAGGGCACGGTCATCCCGGAACTTCGTCGTCGCGCCGGCGATACCGGGGTTATCCGAAGTCGGACCATCCGCACATGGGGTCACAGCGAATCTGGGATCGCCGAAATGTTGGCCGATCGTCTCGATGAACTTGATCGAACGGGCACCGCCACGATCGCATTTCTCGCGAGCGGCATTGAAGGATTGAAGGTTCGTGTCACGGCAAAGGCCGATACCTCAGAACTCGCCGATGCAGTTGTTGCTGCAGAGGTTGACGAGGTTGCGAAGATCCTCGCCGACTATGTCTTCTCGACCGAAGATCAGACGATGGAAGAAGTCGTGCTCAACCTTCTTCGCGAACGAGATCTCACACTTGGTTTGGCGGAATCGCTCACGGGTGGGCTGATTGCGAGTCGACTAGTTGGCATCCCGGGAGCGAGCGACGTCTTGCAAGGTTCCGTCGTGAGTTACGCGAGCTCGGTGAAGTTCGATGTACTCGGCGTGGCCGAGGGTCCGGTCGTAAGCGACGACGCGGTGCGCGCAATGAGCGAAGGCGCATGTCGAGTGCTCAACTCCGACGTTGGTATTGCCGTGACTGGCGTTGCCGGGCCCGATGAGCAAGAAGGTATTCCGGTTGGAACGGTCTTTATGGCAACGACCCTCGACGGAGTAACCGAAACATCGATGGCAAAGTTCCCGTTCAACCGTGAACAAACACGACAGTTCACCGTCATTACGGTGCTCGATCATTTGCGTCGTCGGCTGTTGGCGCGTTAGTCGCGCGGTTGGTTAACTCTCGGCGGGTTTGAGATCAAGCGACGCAGAGTTCATGCAATAACGAAGGCCGGTCGGGCCCGGGCCGTCGTTGAAGACGTGGCCAAGATGCGCACCGCACGACGCGCACAGTGCTTCGGTGCGGATCATTCCGTGTGAACTGTCGGTCTTTGTTGCCACTGCGTCGTTTGTCATCGGATCGAAAAAGCTCGGCCAACCGGTGCCGCTTTCGAACTTGGTGTCGGAACTGAACAGCTGCGCGTCGCACACGATGCAGTGATAGGTGCCGTCGTCGTGGCAGTCCCAGTACTTGCCGGTGAAGGCCCGCTCGGTAGCGCTGCACTGGGTGACCTCGAACTGCTCGGCGCTGAGGCGCTGACGCAGGGCCTCTTCGCGTTGTGCGGGATCGGAGGGCAAGGACTCGGTCATCGGAGGGCACCTTTCGCCTGAGCAGGACAGTTCAGCGGCTGGAGCCTACCGGCAGGGGCCCGAGAAAGCCTTGTGGGGGAGCCCAACGGGGGACTGGGATCGAGGGTCATTGACTGAACAGGTGTTCGAAGTTACAGTCTTGTCGTTCGAACACCGGGGGCCTGTCACACCCCCTCCGTAGGTTGCGATCCATCTCCACCGGGGCCTCGGCGCCAGTGGAGCCACCGGGGCTCCCGCTCAGGTGGACAGATCACCCATACGAGTCCCGGGCAGACCGGGGCCTCACACCCAGGAGAAGTAGACGATGGCAAAGGAATCGAACCGCCCGACGTTCCCACAAGAACGCGACAAGGCACTCGACATGGCTCTCGGCCAGATCGAGAAGCAGTTTGGTAAGGGCTCGGTCATGAAGATGGGCGAGAAGGGCAGCATGAAGATCGAAACGATCCCCACTGGCGCCCTTGCCCTCGACCTTGCTCTCGGAGTCGGCGGTCTGCCTCGCGGCCGCGTCGTCGAGATCTTCGGTCCAGAATCATCCGGTAAGTCCACCCTCGCCATGCACGTTGTGGCCGAAGCTCAGCGCAACGGCGGCATCTGCGCCTATGTCGATGCCGAACACGCGATGGACCCGGTCTACGCATCGGCCATTGGTGTTGACACCGACCAGTTGCTCATCTCTCAGCCCGATACTGGTGAGCAGGCACTCGAGATCGTCGACATGCTCGTGCGCTCCGGTGCTCTCGACGTCATCGTTATCGACTCGGTTGCTGCGCTGACGCCTCGTGCGGAAATCGAAGGCGAGATGGGCGACAGCCACGTTGGCCTGCAGGCTCGTCTTATGAGCCAGGCATTGCGCAAGCTCACGGCCAACCTCAACAAGTCCAACACCGTCTGCATCTTCATCAATCAGTTGCGCGAGAAGATCGGCGTCATGTTCGGCTCTCCCGAAACCACCCCTGGTGGCCGGGCGCTGAAGTTCTACTCCTCCGTGCGTCTCGACATTCGCCGCATCGAGTCCATCAAGGACGGCGTCGAGGTCGTGGGTAACCGCACTCGCGTCAAGGTCGTGAAGAACAAGGTGGCCCCGCCGTTCAAGCAGGCCGAGTTCGACATCATGTACGGCAAGGGCGTGAGCCGTGAAGGTTCGACCATCGATATCGGTGTCGATCTGGGCTTCGTCAAGAAGTCGGGTGCTTGGTACACCTACGAGGGTGAACAGCTCGGTCAGGGCCGTGAAAACGCCAAGACCTACCTGCTCGAGAATCCCGAGGTCATGGTGGAAATCACTGAGCGCATCCTCACCAGCGTGGGCATTGGCGAAAACGCCGAGGTCCCCGAGGACGCCGAGGATGTCATGAACGCCGAGCACGACGTTCCGATTTCGCTCGACGACTGAGTTCCCGCAGTTCCTGCCATCCCGAATGGTCCCGAGGCGCCCTTGGCCCTCGGGACCATTTGCGTTTCGGCCAGCGATTGTGTTGCTCAGTTCGCGGTGATCTTCAGGTCAAACCACGGAACTGCTAGTGACGGAAGTGCATGGAGGATCGAGTCGCCCTCCATCTCGTTAAGGGAGGGAGGTGCGAACGTGGCGAGTCGTTGAGCTCCTCCGTTTGGCGCCCCACTTTGGGGGAGCCGTCCAATCGGAAGGTACGCGGCGACTGACGTGTTATCTGCTTCCGCAAAGATTCGCACGTCGGTTGCCGATCGGTTGAGGGTGATCGGCAACTCTGTGCATCCCGCAACAGTCGTGGTGGCCAGGGTGACCTCGATTTTGATTGCTGACGTTGAACCGCTGCAGCGGAAGAGGTCGTTGTCAACGGAAACGCGGTCAATCCGTCTGGCCGATGCTGCGATGTTCAGCCCAGAGCCCGAAACGACAGTGAGCGGTTCAATGAACGGGCCCACATGTGGTGCCGATGGATCTGCCGTGTCGCCATCACCTGAGATTGAGAATCGGTAAAAACGCCGATTCGGGAATCGTTCGACGAGTTCAAGTGAGCGGGCTCCGAGGTCAACGGCGTAGAGCACGTCGGAATCAAGACCGGGTGGATTGGAAAATGCCCCCCATGGATGGAGGATGTAGGGCCCGTCCTTGCCTATCGGGATGAGCACGACCGCTGGTTCCTGAACGGTTGACTCCACAAGTTCGACTTCTGTGGCGATTGCATCGCGGGCTGCAAGGTTGACATTGACCTTGTCGGGCAGCTCGATGGCCATTCCGATCGCCATGGCGGCAACGACGCCGGGAAGTAGGAGACGACGGCGGCTGGCCAAATCGACGAGGGCAACTCCGAGGAGCACCATCGTGGGCAGAAGGAGCGAAAGGTAATAGTGCGGGCCGTAGAAGTTGCGGCCACCGATGATGAGGTAATTGCCGTAATAGAAGAAATAGGCGAACGGCGTGAGGCACAACTGCACCACGACGAGCCAGAACACTGAACGCGAGATGGTCCAGAGGCGTGAGGCCCCCCAAAGTGCGACCGGGACCGAAACCACGCCTCCGACGATCCAATGAGGGAAGGCGCGGAGATTCACCCGTAACGCGAGCCAGGCCTCTGACACCCCAACGTTGATGTACTGCGAGTGTTCGGCGATCGCCCGCATCCCGAACCCAAATGAATCATCGCCGCCGATCGTCCACAGCGCGAACGTGAATGGGTCGCCGGTCGTGAACGAGTTGTAGACCAGCGCAGCGATGAGCAGAGGGGCGCTCGCCACGTACACCCACATCATCGACCGAATTGCGACACGAGCATTTGCACAACGCAGGAGCGCCCACGCAAAGATCACCGCTCCAAGGATGATCCCCTCGAGAGGTCGAGTGCAAAGCAGTAGGCCTTCGAAAAGCCCAGCGCCAATGAGCCATGGACGGAAACGCTGACCTTGTGTTTGTCGATCGAATCCTCGAGAGAGAACAGCGAGTGACGCAGCAGCAAGAGACACTGCGAGGACGTAGGAGACGAACATCGCACTCTGCACCATTACGAGCGGACTGAGGACGAAGCATGTGGCTGCGACAACGGCAATTCGGAGATCACGCAAGAGAGCGTTGGTGAACGCGTACATGGCGATAACTGCAGCAGCAGCGATGGCAGCAAGTGCGATGCGCATCGTTCCAAACAGGGCCTCGCTCAACGCCATCAGCGCCGGAAGAGTTGGTTGCTGCACCAGCACGAGGCGGTCGCCATCAACTCGGCCGGACATCCACGGGCGGAACACGTCTCCATGTGCCGAATCGGAAAGGGTGACCTCGCCTTGACCAAACATCTGAGCTTCGAGGACGTACACGGCCTCGTCGTTGTTCAGCGAGAGATTCTGGAAGAACAGGTGACCAGCGGCAAGGGATATGCAAAACGCCACCGTCGCAAGCAGTCCGACAATGACGCGCGCCGCGTTTTCTGACATCGGTGGATCTTACGGGCCCGGTTCGGGAGAGATCGCTCATGGCACTGGTAGATTGACGCTGTGAATTCAACCTCGTCGCAGGGTTCTGCTCCCCGCAGCTATGCCATCCGCACCTATGGGTGCCAGATGAACGAGCACGATTCCGAACGCATCGCCGGGCTCTTAGAAGACGATGGCCTGGTGCTGGCTGAGTCCGATGAAACCGCCGATGTGATGGTGTTCAATACCTGCTGCATTCGTGAGAATGCCGATAACAAGTTCTACGGGCACCTGGGCCGATTTAAGAACATCAAAGAAGAACGCCCCGACATGGAAATCATCGTGAGCGGGTGCTTGGCGCAAAAAGATCGCGACGCCATCGCTGCTCGAGCCGGGCATGTCGATGTTGTTGTTGGCACGCACAACGTGCACCGAACAGTCGAGTTGTTGCACGAATCACGGCAGTCCGGACCCATCACCGAAATCTGGGATGAAGCGCTTGATGACGCCGCGACGTTCCCCTCGGCGCTCGCAGTGCGCCGTGAAGTCGATTGGTCAGCCTGGGTCACGATTCAGGTCGGTTGTGACAACACCTGTGCCTACTGCATCGTTCCTGCAGTTCGCGGTCGCGAGATCAGCCGCCCGTTCGGCGAGTTGCTCGCCGAGGTTGAGCGCCTGGCCAATGACGGCGTTCGGGAAATCACCCTGCTCGGACAAAACGTGAACTCTTACGGCCGAGATCTCACCAGCGCACGCCGGGCACTTGACCCATCTGCCGACGACGCCGCTGTTGTTGGCACCCAATGGCTTGGCGATCGCCGTGCCCGACCGCTCTTTGCCGATCTCCTTAGTGCGGTAAGCAACATCGACGGCATCGATCGCGTGCGGTTCACCAGCCCCCATCCCAAAGATCTTCGTGAAGACACGATCGCAGCAATGGCATTGAACCCGTCGGTGTGCGCTCACCTTCATTTCCCATTGCAATCCGGCAGCGATCGGGTGCTCGCCTTGATGCATCGCGGCTACACCGCCGAGCGTTACCTTGAAAAACTCGTTGCGGCTCGTGCCGGAATTCCCGATCTTGCCGTCACGACCGACATCATCGTGGGCTACCCGGGCGAAACCGAAGAGGATTTCGAACGCACACTCGAAGTCGCTGCTGCTGCCGAATATGACTCCGCGTACACCTTCATCTTCTCTCCACGCGAAGGCACAGAAGCGGCCGACATGGTCGATCAGTTCTGCGACCCCATCGAAGTTGGCGATCGCTTCGAGCGATTGCGCGTCGTGGTCGAGCGTTCTGCGCTCGCCAAGCACATGGCTCGTATCGGCCGCACCGAACAGATGATTGTCGAAGGGCCATCGAAGCGAGACCCTGAAGTCTTTACCGGTCGAACTGCGCAAAACAAGTTGGTGCACTTCACGAGCGACCGCCCGTTGCGTTCTGGCACCTTGGCAACTGCGTTGATTACCGAAGCATCGACGCACTTCCTGCGTGGCGAATTGGTTGAAGTCCTTTCGGTATCGCAGCATCGCACTCGTTTCGCAGTTACTGCAGGGTGAGTCCATCGCCACGATTTCGTCCTAGCGGTCGACATCTCGCGCTCGTAGGGCCCACTGCTTCGGGAAAGTCCTCGTTGGCGATGGCGTTGGCGCGTAGTCGCAGCGATATTGAACTCGTCACCGTTGATTCGATGCAGGTCTACCGAGGGATGAATATCGGTACGGCCAAGCCTTCGGCGGCCGAACAATCAGAGATTGTTCATCACCTCCTCGATGTGTGCGATCCCGATGACGATTACACCGTCGCTCGGTTTCAACGTGACTGTTTCACAGTGCTCGCCGACATTGAAGAACGCGGCAAGCGTGCCGTGCTGGTTGGTGGCACCGGGCTTTACCTTCAGGCAATCACTGATGATCTTGAAATTCCGGCCCGATTCCTCGATGTGCGCGCCGAACTCGAAACCGAACCCGATACGGCGGTGCTGTTTGCTCGACTCGAGGGCCTCGACCCACTGGCGGCATCGCGTATGGAACCCACCAATCGTCGACGCATCGTGAGGGCACTCGAAGTCACGGTCGGAAGTGGCCGCCCGTTCTCCTCGTTTGGTCCTGGTCTCGAGGAGTACCCAGCTGCGCCGTTCCCGGTCGTGGGGCTGGCGATGGAACGCGACCTGCTCGACCAGCGCATTGCGCAGCGCTACGAACAGCAGATGGCCGATGGGTTCTTGGCCGAGGTACAGACTCTTGTGAACAGCCCGGCAGGTCTTGGTCGTACTGCTCGTCAGGCACTTGGCTATGCCGAACTGCTTGACCACATCGAGAACGGAACGCCACTCGATGACGCGCTCGAAACGGCGGTGGCACGTACTCGTCGATTCGCCCGGCGCCAGCAGCGATGGTTCGGCCGAGACCCCCGAATCAATTGGATTCCAGCCGATGGAGAAGTTTCGGCAAATGCGCTCGCCGAACTCGCCCGCGGGCTGATTGACTGAACCCACCATGAGACTCACCAAGCACCACGGCCTGAGCAACGATTTCGTCATTGCTCTCGAGGAAGTCAACGGACCTCTTCATGGCGATGCCACCTTGGCTCGCGATCTCTGCGACCGTCGCCGGGGCATTGGTGCCGACGGTCTCATCATTGGGTCTCGTCCCGCAACCGGTGCCACTGGTCCCAATGGCAAGCCAATCGATGTGGTGATGCACCTTTGGAATGCCGATGGCAGCCGCGCTGAAATGAGTGGCAACGGCATTCGTTGTCTTGGTCAAGCACTCGCAATGGCTCGTGACGACCACGAGGCCACCTACGCCGTCTTCACCGATGGCGGTTTTCGAGAACTCGTTGTTCATGACGATGCCGCCCATCGCCTTGCCACTGTCAGCGTCACGATGGGTCTCGTTGCCGAAGGCCCAGCAGTTCCTCATTCCGTTGCGGAACGACTCGGTAGCGACCGGCATGCCACAGCCGATCTCGGTAACCCACACATCGTCGTGCTCGTTGCCGATCTGTCATCGGTCGACCTCGTCGGTACGGGCGCTTGGATCGAGTCACAATTCGATGCCGGCATCAACGTCGAATTCATCGCGAGAGGAACTGAGCCCGATTCGCTCGACTTGCTTGTGTGGGAACGCGGCGCTGGCGTTACCGAAGCCTGCGGTACTGGCGCAGTGGCGGCAGCAACCCTGGCCCATCAATGGGGTCTGGTAGGACGTGAAGTGCGCGTGGTCATGCCCGGTGGTTCGGCTGAAGTCATCGTCGCAGCAAGCCCCGATGCGGAACCGATCCTCATAGGACCTTCACAACACATCGCCACTATTGAGCTTCCGGATGCCTGAACCAACCTCGCCGATTATCGGCGATCACCGCGGCGGCTTCGGCGCGTTCGCTGGTGAAAATTCAGGGCTCATCGACCGCACGTTCCGTGAGCGGATCGTGCTGGTTGGTGTGACGTTTCCTGCGGGAGATGAATTCGAGACGGAACGTCATCTCGATGAACTCGCCCTTCTTGTCGATACGGCTGGCGCCGACAGCATCGCCCGAGTGGTTCAGCGTCGTCACGCTCCTGATCCCGCGACTTACTTGGGAAGCGGAAAGGTCGAGGAACTACGCGAACTGTGTGTATCGGTCGATGCCGACACCGTGGTATTCGATAACGAACTCTCGCCTGCTCAGCAACGAAACCTTGAAGCGTTGTTGGGTCGTTCTGCGATTGATCGAACCGCGGTCATCCTGGACATCTTCGGTCAGAACGCGCACAGCCTTGAAGGTAAGGCGCAGGTCGAATTGGCGCAGATTCGCTATCGACTTCCGCGCCTGCGCGGAAAGGGCAATCAGCTTTCGCGTCAGGGTGGTGGCATCGGTGCTCGGCAGGGTGGTGGTGAAACACAGCTCGAGGTCGACCGCCGGCGACTTCAGCGACGGATGCACAAACTCGAGGCCGACCTTCGTGAAATATCTCGGGTGCGAGATACCCAGGCAAAGGCTCGCCAACGTTCTCGGCTGCATCGGGTGGCAATCGTTGGTTACACCAATGCGGGGAAGTCAACGCTTCTGAACCACCTCACCGATGCAGGTGTGCTGGTTGAAGATCGTTTGTTTGCGACGCTTGATGCAACGACTCGTCGACTGCAACTGCCGGGTGGCGAATCGGTCTTACTCACTGACACCGTTGGATTTATTACGAAGCTTCCGACGCAACTCGTTGAAGCGTTCAAGTCCACGCTCGAAGTTGTTGTCGATGCAGATCTTTTGGTTCATGTTGTTGATGGCTCCGCTGCCGACCCGGAATCCAACATCGAAGCTGTCGACCGAGTGCTGAACGAGATTGGCGCTGCTGACGTTCCTCAAATGCTTGTGGTGAACAAGATCGACATCGACCCAGATGGGGCGAAGGAAGTCCTTGAAGACCATCCCGGATGCGTGGCGCTTTCGGCAAAAACGGGTGAGGGTGTGGCGGACATGTTGCGCGCTTTGGCCGATCGGTTGCGCGGACTTTCGAACATCACCGAACTTCTCGTTCCGTTCGATCGAGGAGATCTCTTGGCTGCCCTGCACCGTGAGGGCGAGGTGCTCGTTGAGACCGCGACTGAAGACGGAATGCTCGTCCGGGCCCGCCTCGACGAGGTTTCGGTGAGCCGTCTTCACGAGTACGTCGTGAGCGGTCAGACTCTGCGTTCATGACTGCCGGATTCACACCGCCGCCCTATCCCTACGATCGGCTCGATGCGTTCAAGTCGATCGCGTCGGCGCACGAGGGTGGGATGGTCGACCTTTCGATAGGCGACCCCTTCGACCCTCCGCCAGCAGTTGTCATCGAAGCGCTCGCCACATCGGCAAGCGAGCGCAGTTATCCAGCATCGATCGGCTTTCCCGCATATCGCGAAGCGGCGATGGGTTGGATGGAGCGCGAACTCGGCGTCAGCGTTGGCGCAAAAGAGATTGCCGCATGCATTGGCAGCAAGGAGTTCGTCGCCGGGCTCCCGCATTGGCTTCGGCTGCGCTCTCCCGATCGCGACACCGTGTTGTATCCGGCCATCAGCTATCCGTCTTATGCCATGGGGGCGGAACTTGCCGGAGCGCGCGCGGTACCAGTGCCAGTTGCTGCCGACGGGCGAAGCGATCTCGATGCCATTGATCCTGCCGACGCAGCTCGAGCGTTGTGTCTATGGGTGAACTCACCCGGCAATCCCACCGGACACCTTGATGATCTTGAAGCCGCAGCGAAATGGGGACGGGCGCACAACGTTCCGGTGATTTCCGACGAGTGTTATGTCGAGTTCACATGGGATGGGCCTGGTCGGACAATTCTTGAACACGGTCTCGACGGCGTGTTGGCTGTTCATTCATTGTCGAAGCGTTCGAACCTTGCAGGTGTACGCGCTGGGTTCTACGCCGGCGATGGCGATCTTGTTCACTACTTGTCAGAACTGCGTAAGCACGCTGGATTCATGGTTCCCGGGCCTGTGCAAGCTGCAGCAGTGGCCGCGTGGAACGATCAGGCACACGTCGACGTGCAACGCCGCGTGTATCTGGAACGACTTGAACTTTTCCGAACAGTGCTTGCAGGCATCGGCGTCGATGCTCCAATGCCCGGTGGCGCGTTCTATCTCTGGGCTGCTGCACCAGGGGGCGACTCGTGGGCGTTGGTCGAGCGACTCGCTGCTGAAGGCGGGGCGTTGGTGTCAGCAGGCGAGTTCTACGGACCAGAAGGTAGCGACTTCATTCGTGTCGCCGTCGTGCAATCGATCGAGCGTCTGGAACTCGTTGGCCGACGGCTCGGGGTGCTGTGAGGTTGTTTGCTGCTGAAGCATGACCAGTTGGCGTGAAATCGGGGCACTCTCGCCGATGACGCTGCGTCCACGTGGGAACTGAGCACCGGGGGCTTGGCTCGAGGGCGGTAACCTGCGTCGCTATGGCTGATCTCGCTTCGACAATTGATGAACTCTGGAACAACCGCGACTCGCTCAGTGCGGCCGACACCGATGCGGTCGCTTCGGTTGGGCAAGCAATCGCACTGCTCGACTCGGGCGAGGCCCGTGTGGCAGAACTCGGGGCCGACGGCGAGCCCATCGTTCACCAGTGGCTCAAGCACGCGATCCTTCTGTATTTCCGACTGTCGCAGATGGCCACAATCGAACTCGCTCCGTTCGAATTCGCCGACAAGATTCCGCTCAAGAACGACTTCGCTGCAGCTGGTGTTCGCGTTGTTCCGGGCGCATCTGCTCGCTATGGGTCGTTCCTCGACCGTGGCGTGGTCATGATGCCGAGTTATGTGAACATCGGCGCTCGCGTCGGCGCCAACACCATGGTCGATACGTGGGCCACCGTTGGTAGTTGTGCGCAGATCGGCGCCAATGTGCATTTGTCTGGTGGCGTCGGAATCGGCGGAGTCCTCGAGCCACCGCAGGCTGCGCCCGTCATCATTGGCGACGACGCGTTGATTGGAAGTCGTTGCATCGTGGCCGAAGGTGCTCGCGTCGGTAACGGAGCTGTGCTTGGTGCCGGGGCCATTCTCACTGCTTCGATTCCGGTCATCGATGCTGAAACTGGCGAAGAACTCAGCCGCGGTGTTGTTCCGTCGTGGAGCGTTGCCGTTTCGGCTACTCGTCCCCGCACCTTTGCTGGCGGCGAGTTCGGTCTTCCCTGTGTGCTTGTGCTCAAGCGCCTCAAGGAAGGCGAGCGTCACGATAAGGCAGCGCTCAACGACGTACTTCGCGATCACGGCGCAGCGACCTGATCATGGCCACGAACGATCGCACCGATCTCTTGGCCCGCACGGCCGCGCTTGTCGACGTTGCGTCGCCGAGTCGCGCCGAAGGTCCACTGGTCGATTCGATCGAAGCCGAACTACGCGCGCACTCGCATCTCGAGGTGACTCGTGTCGGCGACAATCTTGTTGCTCGCACCTCGCTCGGGCGCCTTCACCGAGTTGTGCTTGCTGGTCACACCGACACCGTTCCTGCTGCTGATAACGGCACTGCTCGCATCGAAGACGGCCGACTCTTCGGCGTTGGCTCGGCCGACATGAAGGGCGGGCTTGCGGTGATGCTCGAACTCGCGGCCACGCTCACTGAACCTGTTGTCGATCTCACGTTCGTTTTCTATGCCCGTGAAGAAATCGCCAGCGCGGAAAGCGGTTTAGGCGAACTCTTCGATGCCCGACCCGACTTACTCGTCGGCGATATCGCCATTTTGGGTGAGCCCACCGATGCTCGCATCGAAGCCGGATGTCAAGGAACGCTGCGCCTGCGTGTGCAACTGCAAGGCGTTCGAGCCCATACCGCTCGGCCCTGGATGGGGCGCAACGCTGTGCATCGTTTAGCAGGTGTTCTGGCTGCGCTTGATTCCTACGAAGCCCGTTCGCCAATTATCGACGGTTGTCAGTTCCGTGAAGCGTTGCAAGCGGTGGCAATCGAAGGTGGCGTTTCGGGAAATGTCGTGCCCGATTCCTCGAGCGTCACGGTGAACTTCCGCTTTGCCCCCGATCGTTCAGCGCTCGACGCAGAAACCCATATTCGCGAACTCTTCGCACCATTCCTCGAAGAAGGCGATGTTGTTGAAGTACTCGATAGTGCGAATGCTGCAGCCCCCGGCCTGAATCATCGGTTACTTGCATCGCTTGTTGAGCGAAGTGGTTCGGAGGTTCTTGCCAAGTTGGGTTGGACCGATGTGGCTCGCTTCGCTGCCCATGGCATTCCCGCGGTGAACTTTGGTCCAGGCGACAGCACCATTGCGCATACAGCGGGGGAGTACCTCGATCGTGCGCCGCTCGAGCGTGTGCACACCGTGCTCGTCGGATTGTTGACAGAGGCCTGAACGCAAACGTGGGGGGGTGTGGTGGGAAC